>JALSPY010000235.1 GCA_026985705.1 Hydrogenothermaceae bacterium
CTTATTTTTATGTTTACTTTCATCTCCCTTTTTTCTTCTTATTTTACTTTATTTTGAATGTTTTTAAACACATATACTTAACTTTTGACATAAAAATCTATCTAATTTAAATTATTTTCAACTAAATTAGTAATTATCTAGATTAGAGGTAAAAATTATGAGTTTAAAAATTTACAATACACTTACAGGAAAAAAAGAGGAGTTTGTTCCCATAAAACCCGGTGAAGTTAAAATATACACTTGTGGTGTTACAGTTTATGATTATAACCATGTAGGACACGGAAGAAGTTTAATTGTATTTGATATGATAAGAAGATACTTAAGATATTTAGGCTACAATGTGATATTTGTAAGAAACTTTACAGATGTAGATGACAAAATAATTAACAGGGCAAATAGAGAGTGTGTTCCATTTACAGTTATTGCTGATAGGTATATAAAGGAGTATTTTGAAGATGCAGAAAAATTTAGAATTGAGCCTGCAGATGTAGAGCCACGAGTAACAACTCATATTCCGGATATTATAGATTTTATAAAAAAGTTAATAGAAAAGGGTTATGCCTATGAGGTTGATGGAGATGTTTATTTCTCAGTTAGAAAATTTAAAGAGTATGGAAAACTTTCTAAAAGAAGCCCAGATGAGTTAATAGCTGGTGCTAGAGTTGAAACTTCAGACAAGAAAAGAGACCCATTAGATTTTGCTTTGTGGAAAAGGTCTAAAGCTGGTGAGCCAGCTTGGGATAGTCCATGGGGAAAGGGAAGACCAGGTTGGCATACTGAATGCTGTGCTATGATTTTTAAACATCTAGGTGAAACTATAGATATACATGGGGGAGGTTTAGATTTAACTTTTCCCCACCACGAAAACGAGTTAGCTCAAGCGGAAGCTTTAACAGATAAACCATTTGCTAGATATTGGATACATAACGGATTGGTAACAGTAAACGGTCAAAAAATGTCTAAATCTTTAGGAAATTATATAACTCTTAAAGAGATATATTCTAAGTATGAGCCTGATATACTTAGACTTTTAGTTTTATCTGTCCACTATAGAAGTCCCCTTGATTTCAGTTGGGATAAGATGGAAGAAACTAAAAAAGCTTATGAAAAACTAAAAAATGCCATTGATGATGTTAAGATTTTAGAAAAATTACCAGAAAATCCAGATTTTGAAGGACATCTTTATGATGAGATATCAAAAGCTGAACAGGGATTTTATGAGGCTATGAGTGATGATTTTAATACACCAGAGGCTTTAGCATCTATATTTAAGTTAGTTAGAGAAATGAATATAATTAAAAACAAAGCTGTTAGTGAAGGTGGAATATCTAGAAAGGCTTTACAATCTTACAGAGAAGCTTCTGAGGTTATCTATAAAATCTTGAGGGATATATTTGGTCTATTTGACAGTTTGCAGCCTTGTATTGAAACAGAAGATATTAAAGCTAATGAGATTACTGGAAGTAAAATAGATAAAAATCTGATAGAAACTTTAATAGAAGTTAGAAATAAAGCCAGAAAGGAAAAGAAATACGATATAGCCGACTATATCAGAGATAAACTTAAAGATTTAGGGATTGTTATAGAAGATACTCCTGTCGGAACTAAATGGAAAAAAGTATAATTGTAAAACCCACCGCTGTGGTGGGATAAAATTCTATTCCACTTTTATTGAAATTTCTTTTTCAGCTGTAGCTTTTGGTATTTCAAGTCTTAAAATTCCGTTTTCAATTTTAGCTTTAGCTTCTTCCGGTTTAACTTCAACAAATAAAGGTATTACTCTTTCAAACTTACCGTAAAATCTTTCTGCTCTAAAGAAATTTTTGTCTTGTTTTTCTTCTTCTCTCTTAATTTCACCTTTGATAACAACATTGTTATCTTTCACTTTAACTTCTATATCCTCTTTCTTAACTCCCGGTATTTCAGCTTCAACTATAACTTTATCTTCTGTTTCGTAAACATCAACTTTAGGTATAATTGGAGCAACTACCACATTTTCTGTTCTTTGAGCTGGAACAAACTCATTAAATAATTTATTAATTTCTTGCTCTAATCTAGCTAATTCTCTAAATGGGTTCCATACAAAAGCTGTTGGTAAATTTTTTCTTTCCATCTTATAACCCCCTCACCAAATAATTTTTCTACTATATAATTATAGTTTTATGGTAAGATTTGTCAATAGATTTTTATAAAATTTTATAAAACTTTTATAATAAAAATTTAGTTTATCTTTATAAATAATAGGCATTTTAAAATTAGGTTAAAATTATTGAAAATTTCAAAAATTAATTTTTTCTAGAGGTATGTATGAAAAAGATTTTTATTTTCCTAATAACTTTATACATTTTAAATGTTAATAATTCGTTAGCCTGTAATAGTGATTGTATGATGTGCCATACGAAAATACCAAAAGATACAAACCATGAACAAATACAGCAGTGTATTAACTGTCATCAAAATCATAAATTAGATGTTGTAAATCAATGTGGTGCAGACTGTTTTGATTGCCATTCATATAAAAAGGTGATGTCTATAACTAAGGAGCATAAAGTTATAGAAAGTTGTTCTAATTGTCATATAAATCTAAAGGGAAAAACAACAGAAGGTTTACCCTTTTTTCTTGAAAACAAACCCGAATTTAAATCACCATTTAAGTTAAAATAGATAAAAAACTCTTAGGTGGGTAAGGAAATGTCTATAAATGTTGCTATCCTATTAGACGATTTAGTGGAAGATGTAGAGTTTATATATCCATACTATAGATTTCTAGAAGAAGATTTTAAAGTAGATATTCTCGCTACAAAATTAGGAGAATTTAAAGGAAAAAAGGGAGGAGTTTTTACCTCACAGAAAATTTTAACTGAAAATGATTTTGATAAATACGATATTTTGTTTATTCCCGGCGGATATGCTCCTGATAGATTAAGAAGATATAATATAGTCTTAGATTTTGTTAGATATATGTATGAGAATAATAAATTGATTTGTGCTATATGCCATGCTCCATGGGTTTTAATATCTGCAAATATAGTTAAAGGTAAAAAAATAACCGGATTTTTTGCTATTAAAGACGATATAGAGAATGCAGGTGCCATATATACCGGAAATCCTGTGGAGATTGATAAAAATATAATCACTGCTACAGACCCTAAGGCTATGCCGAAAATGTTAAAAGAAATTATAAAGATTGTTAAATCTTAGTTTTCCTCTTTTTAATTTTTTCTCTATTTATCTTATTTTAAGCTATGTTTTGAGAAATTATTAATGATTAATAACGAGGATTAGGATAATATATTACTATTTTATAGGAGTAAAAAATGAAAGTATCTATAGCGGGAGCTTCAGGTTATACAGGTTTAGAACTTTTAAGGATTTTATCTCAGAATGAAAATATAGAAGTTGTTGAAATTACATCTAGGCAGTATGAAGGCAAAAGACTATCTGATATCTTTCCACACTTTAAGCATTCCAGATTTGAAAGTTTAGTTTTTTCTGGAGAGTTAGATTTAGAAAAAGCTGATTACTATTTTCTATGTTTACCTCATGAGCCTTCTGTTGAATTAGTTTATAAACTCTATAATAGTGGAAAGAAAATTATAGACCTATCAGCTGCTTACAGAATAAAAAATGAAAAGAGCTATGAAGAGTTTTACAATTTCAAACATAAGCATCCTGAACTTCTAGAAAAGGCAATTTATGGACTTCCTGAAATTTATAGAAGTGAGATAAAAAATGCAAAGATTATAGCTAATCCCGGTTGCTATCCTACCGCTTCATTAATAGGAATTTATCCAGCTGTAAAAGAAAATATAATAAGCGATGATAAAATTATCATTAATGCTCTCTCTGGAATATCTGGTGCTGGAAGAAAATTAAAAGAGAATTTCCATTATCCTGAAGCCTTCGGCAATGCTTATGCATACTCTCCAGTATTACATAGGCATATACCAGAAATGGAGGATATTATAAATCAGTTTTCAAATAAGGAGTTAAAAGTTAGATTTACTCCTCATATATTACCTGTTGCTAGGGGTATGATTGCAACGATACATTTTGAAACTGATATTTCTTTAAAAGATTTACAGGAATTATACTATCAAACCTATAAAGATGAATTTTTTATTAGATTTGAAACATCTCCACCTAAAATAAAAAATGTTGTAGGGACTAACTTCTGTGATATTTATATAAATAAGGATGATAGGACAGGTTTAGCCATAGTTATTACAGCTATAGATAACCTAGGAAAAGGAGCTTCATCCCAAGCAGTCCAAAATTTTAATTTAATGGCTGGGTTTGATGAAAAATATACACTAGATAGATTAAATTTAAATATTTATCCGTAGAGGAGAAATATGAAGTTTTTAAAAAAATTTATCCTTCTTCTTCCTTTACTAATTTTTACTTCCTGTGGAGAAGTTTACTATGTTAGCTCTGGAGGTTATACAACAAAGATAAGTGGCGGATTAGGATTAATATCAAAATCTCAGGAGATACAGTTAGGAAAAAGTTATATACCTTTAGCAGTTGAAGAAAATAATGGTTTATATCCTGATAAGGTAGTTCAAAATTATGTAAATAATATAGGTTTAAAAATTGCAAAATATACTCCTAGAAAATTACCTTATAGGTTTTATGTGGTAAATACAGATATTGTTAATGCATTTGCTCTTCCGGGAGGTTATATATTTATCAACAGAGGATTATTACTTGTTTTAGAAAATGAAAGTCAGCTTGCAGGGGTTTTAGCCCATGAGTTGGGACATGTGAATGCTAAACATCATGCTAAATTTATGGAAAAAATGTTGGGAATAAATATTCTTTACAATATTTTAGGTAGCACTATTGCTGATAAAAGCTATGGACAGCTTTTATTACAGATAGGAGGATTAGGTGTAAAACTTCTCTCTTTAAAATGGAGTAGAGACCAAGAGAGAGAAGCTGATAAGTTAGGAATTCTCTTTAGCTATAAAGCTGGTTATGACCCAAAGGGATTATTACAAACCTTTAGAATTTTTCAAAAATTAGGAAAAGTGGATGCTCCAGAATGGATGTTAACTCACCCTCTCCCACAAAATAGATATATAGAAGTTAAAAAATTAATTATAAAACTGAGACCTAAACCTAATTTAATTAAAGATACTCCTGAATTCCATAAAATAAAAAAACGAATTTTATCAACAAAGAAATCTTATGATTTGTATAAATTAGCATTAAAGGAATTAGCTAAAAAACCATCAAATGTTTTTAATGCATTAAACTATTTAAATAAATCTATATCTTTATTTCCAAATAATAATGCCTCTCTAACTTTAAGAGCTTTAATCTATGCTAAAAATAAAAATTACAAAAAGGCAGTTGTAGATAGTGTTAAAGCATGTAAGATTGACAATCTCTATTTCTCACCACACTTCATAGCTGGATACTCTTACTACTATTTAAAAGATTACAATAGAGCTATACTCTATTTAAATAGAGCCAAAAAACTTATTCCTCAACAACCGGATACATACTACTATTTAGGAAGAGCTTATGAGGATAAGAAGAATTATTCTTTAGCTTTTAGGTATTATGAAAAGGCTCTTAAGCTATCAAATGGAAAGAGAGGTTGGGAGGCAGACGCAAAATTAAGATTAAAAAGATTGGAAAAGTATTTAAGATAACATTCTTTCAGTTTACTTCTTTAATAGTTATATACCTACCTTTCTCTTTTATATAATTTATAAACTCTTTGTAAACTGAATTTGTTGATAAAGTTTTACTATCTCCAACTATTATAAGTTTTCTTTTTGCCCTAGTTAAAGCAACATTAAGTCTTCTTAAATCATCAAGAAAACCTATATTTTCCGCTGGATTTGAGCGAACAAGGGATATTATTATCACTTCCTTTTCTCTTCCTTGAAAACCATCTACAGTCTTAATCTCAATATCTGGAATAAGTGATTTTAAATATTCCTCGTGGTCTTTGTATGGTGTAATTATTCCTATATCATCAGGATTTATACCTAAGTTTTTCAGTTTTTCAACTATCTTTTTAACAACATTTGCCTCTTTAGGATTGTATATAGATTGACTTGCCTTTTTTCTTTCCTCCTTAAACTCTCCTAATGTATCTATAAAAACAATAGGTGTATCATCTGTTATCGGTGAGCTTTGATTTATTTCTACAATATCAGATAGTTTTCTATTTTTAACTTCATCTGCAGAAATTAACTCTCCATTATAAAATTTATCAGATGGAAAACGATTTATAACTTCGTTCATTCTATACTGTAGTTTTAACATATAGCTGTTTTTTGGATATATCTCAATAAATCTTTCAAACATTGTAAACATTAAACCTTTAGCTAAAGGATGTAAGACGGTAGGTGGTAGCTGTTTATGGTCTCCTGCCATTACAACTTTTTTAGCTTTAATTAATGGTATTAAACAGGATGGCTCTGTAGATTGGGATGCTTCATCTATAAACAAAGTATCAAAGTATTTTTCCATTAAAAACTCACTACCTGCTGAAGAGTTTGTCGTGCATATAACCTCTGCATTTATCAGTATATCTTCTATAATTTCTTCTTCAATTCTTCTTTTCTGCTCCCTTAATTTTTTTATTTCTCGCTGTAATCTCAACCATTCAGCCATACTTTTTAAGTTTTTAACAGATTGACCTCTGATACTCTTTCCAGATTTTGCATACTTAAATATCTGATTATCTGTTAATCCTCTTCTTCTAGATGGAGTAGGTTTTAAATAATGTTCCTGTAGAGATAGAAGTTTATTTAGTTTTTTATCTATCTTTTTTATCTCACTATACTTTGGATGTCCAATTGCTTTAGCATCTATTGAAATATCTAAAAGTTCCTTCTTCAATCTAGCAGGATGCCCTATCCTAACAACATTAACATTAAATCTAATTAATCCCTCAACTATATTGTCAACTGCAGTATTACTATCAGCAGTAGCTAAAACTTTTTCTCCCTTTTTTAAGGATTGTAGTATAACTTCAATAAGGGTGGTTGTTTTACCAGTTCCTGGTGGGCCATGTATTAAAAATAACTCCTTCGTAGCTAAAGCTTTTTTTACAGCTTCTCTCTGGTATTTATTCAGATTTTTATTGAAAAATTCTTCTATATCTTCCTCTGAAACTTCTGGTTTTTTCTTTCCTAACACTATTTCAGAGTTAAAAAAGGAATAACCTTTCTCAAAGAATTCTAAACTTCCTAACATTCTTTTAAAGGTTATATCATTAACAAATAAATCTATTCTCCATTTTTTCCCTTTAGGTAGTAATGAAGAAAAAGCTACAGTTAAAAAATTTTTACCTTTTTCAAAGACTGTTCCTTCAATACCATCTTTTAATGGATGTTTTTTACTTACTAAAACTATATCTCCAACATTTATCTGATGTTCTGGAAAATCCTCTCTGAAAAATCTGTATAAATAAAACTCTCCTATAATCTCTCCTACATATTTAGCTTTCAGCTCAAGAATAGCTCTTCCTCTTTTTTCCCTTTCCTTCCCTGTTAACTTTATTATCTCTTCAAGATGAAAATTTTTTTCAGCATTTCTCTCAAGCTCTACTAACTCTTCCCAGTATAAACGGTAATCTGTTTCATTCTCAAAAAATTTTCTCAATATAAATCTCCTTACTTATGCACACTTATAGGTAGTAATAGGTATAAAAATACTATCAAAAGATTATAAAAAATCTACTACTACCTGGCAGTATGCCCACCTTGTCTTTCTACCTGTTATTCCTAAAAGAAACTCACAGGTTTCTTTTACTAATTGATTAATTTTTACTCTTATTGGTCTTGATAATTTGTCCATAAGCGTTTTTTCGTCTATTAGAGGCTCTGCCTCTTTCCTTAATATATTGAAACTTCCAACTGCATCTGCATTGAATACTTTCCCTGTTATATAACACTTAAATAATCCTCTTTTTATCCTTCTCCCTCGCATTAGTTGCTCTATTTTCTCTTTTAATTCTTCTATTTTGTTTTTCTTACATTCCTCGCTTAATTTTATAACTTCCTTTATCTCCGCAAATGGTGATGTTTTACTTGTGTATCCTTCCGATACTTCTATCACTTTTATTCCGTATTCTTCTAATTTGTATTTTAACTGCTATATTAATTTTCTAATATGGTATATATACGAAATT
>JALSPY010000236.1 GCA_026985705.1 Hydrogenothermaceae bacterium
ATTAATCCTACGCTGAATGTTTTTTAAAACAGTTTCTAGGCAATCTATATAAAATTTACCTCTATATAGAAAAAATCATATTAATATTTTTAAGCATAATTTAAAACACATCAAAATATATCTAAGACCTGCAGATAGTTTGGAATATCCAGAATTATATTTTAGGTTTGACATATATAAAAATAAGTATTAGAAGGATTATGTGATAGATTAAAAACACCAAAAATAAAAGGAAACCCTAATCAAAAATAAATACCAACAAATAATTATAATGGTCTAGGATTAAGAACTCTTTATAAGATTGTTTATAGAAAGTGTTAAAATTTTTATCGGTAGGTTTTTACCATATACTAAGCTAATACAAAAGATTGATTTTAAAAATTTATTTAGGTATTCTAAAATAAAACAGCGTTATAAAAGAGGGAAAGGTAATGACAGGATACTTTGCACTCTTTATATTTTTTCTTTGGGCTTCAATAATAGGAATAGCACTTTTAGTTATTAACAGATTGATAGCTCCTAAAGTCCCAGACCCAATGGAAGGATACACCTACGAGTGTGGTGTTCCTCTCTACGATAAAACATCTCACCTTTCACTAGACCAGAAGTATTATTTATTAGGATTACTTCTAGTCCTGTTTGACCTTGAAGCTGCTTTTGTCTTACCTTGGGGATATATATTTAAAACAATCGCTAGTATTAATCCATGGTTTATATTCAGTGAAATGTTTATATTCTTATTTATACTAATATTAGGATATATATATGCTTGGAAAAAAGGAGCACTGCAATGGCAATAAAACATAATAGTGGAATAATTTTAACAACAGTTGAAGAAGTTTTAAGTTGGGGAAGAAGAAACTCCCTATGGCCAGCATCGGTAGGTCTTGCATGTTGTGCGATTGAGATGATGCACACTGCCGCTTCAAGATTTGATACTGACAGATTGGGAATTATTTTCAGAGGTTCGCCTAGACAGTCTGATGTTCTTATAGTTGCTGGAACAGTTGTTAATAAAGTGGCTCCAATGTTAAAGCTTATATATGACCAGATGCCAGACCCTAAATGGGTTATATCTATGGGTGGTTGTTCTTCAGCCGGAGGACCATTCCCTACATACTCAACACTACAGGGAGTAGATAGAATTATTCCTGTTGACGTTTATGTCCCAGGTTGTCCTCCAACACCTCAAGCTTTACTCTGGGGAATTATAGAGCTACAGAAAAAAATAAAGGCTAAAAAAGAAGGTAAGGTTTGGGAAGAAATACCTATAAGAGAAATTCCTACAGCATCTCAGCCAATAAAAAAATAACTTTTTTTCTCCTTTTTTCTTTAAAGATTTTCCAATTTCAGATTTATCTAAGCTATTAGAATGGGACATTTAAGATTTTTAGGAAAAAAGGAAGATAAATTTCTCATTTTAAATGATGAAGAACTACATCATGCTAAAGTCAGAAGGATTAAGTTGAATGAGATTATAGAAGTTAATACTTTAGATGGGAATGTCTATCTTGGAAAAGTTATTGAGATAAACAAAAAATTTTTAAAAGCTGAAATTTTAGAAAAGTTAAATGTTGAAGAGAGTAAATCTTCAATTACTATTTATCAATTGATGCCTAATAAGTTATCTAAAATAGATGATATTATAGAACCTATTTCTGAGTTAGGAGTTGATAAATTTGTCCCTGTTATCGGTAAATTTTCATCTGTTAAAGAAAAAGATATTTTAAAAAAATTTCCAAAGTGGGAGAAAAAAGCTTTAAACTCTATAAAACAGTGTAAGAGGGCTTTTCCTGTTAAAATAGAAAAACCTCTCAAAATAAAAGATATTACTGCTAGCTCTGAA
>JALSPY010000237.1 GCA_026985705.1 Hydrogenothermaceae bacterium
GAAGGTGAGACAGATGGTTTTATAAAGTTATTCTTTAATAAAGAAAATAAAAAATTTGTGGGAGGGTATATTTTAGGAGCTTCTGCATCTGAATTAATACATTTATTAGAAGTGGCATTAAAAGAATGTTATACTGCAGAAGATTTACATCACCTAATATACTTCCATCCATCGTTATCTGAAATAATTCCATTTGCATCTTACGATGTAGCAGAGGGTAAACTGTTTTGACTTTCTTTAAAAACCTTCTCCCCTATTTTTCCTATATGTTTAGCTCCAAAGATAACTACAGCAGTTTTCCCTCCCTTTATATCCTCTCTGTTATCTAAAATTGCCTTTTCTATCTCTTCCTCAGAAATTCCTTCAGAGCCGTCTAAAAGAGTATCGCTGTGAAAACTGATAATCTTTTCTGCTCTTTCATTACCAATTATTAAGTTCCTTGATTTTGTTAATGGATTAAACTCAGTTTTTAACTGCATTTCAATTTTAGGATTACTATATAAAATTTCTGTAATCTCTCTCCCAACAATAAAAATTGGATTTGTTAAAACTCGTGGATTTTCTAAAGAAATTTCCCTTAACTCTGTATCTAATCCCCATATTTCAGCATTCCCTTTATTCAGTTTAAAGATTGTTAAATTATCCTTTTTGATAATCTCCTTTACTCTAACTCTTAGTAAACCATTTATTGAGCCACTTCCATATAAAACGTTATGAAAAACTGGTTTTTTATTAATCTTTAAAGAGGATGATAAAATCTTCCACCCTATGAATTGAAATTCTTCTTCCTTACAGTTTAAACCTAAATTTTCAGCGTATAATCTTATCTTTTTTATAAATAATAACTCTTCCCTGCTACCTGCTGGTCTACCTTTTCCAAAAACTGTAAGCTCTGGAATATATTCTCCTTTTCTCTGTTGAAATAATGCATAAAGGCAACCACAGTAATTTTGGTGGTATAGCTCCATTTCTTTAGATAATCTATTCATCTTCTCTACACCACCACCTTTTCTAAAATCAATAGCTACAAATTCTAATCCATATTCCTGTGCTATTTTTTCTCCTATACTTTTTAACACATTAAAATCTTTTTTTGGGCTCATCATCAAAACAGTTGTAATTTTATTAAATCCAATCTTCTTTGCAAGTTGTGAGGTTTTCTCTAATCTTAAATCATGACAAACAGAGCATCTCTCTCCCCTTTCAGGCTCATTTTCTAACCCTTTAGTCTTATTAAGCCATAAGTCTAACTCATAGTCTCCCTTTATACACTCTATCCCTAAATCATCACAAACTCTCTTTGTTTCTAACCATCTTAACTCATACTCTTCTTCAGGGTGTATGTTAGGGTCATAAAAATATCCTTTTATCTCACTATTTGGAAACTCTTCTTTAATTTTTCTTAAAGCATATACTGCATCTACTCCACAACATATATGAACTAATATTTTGTCTTTCATCTTTTCCTGCTATCTCCATTTACAAAATTTTTATATTTATAAATACACCTTTAGGTGTCTGTTTAGCAAACACATACATCTCAACCTCTTCATTAGTTTCAATCTCTAATCCTCTCATAGAGCTAAGCTTTCCATTCCTTACAACAGCTGTCTCATCTATAAGTGTATAGCCAAACTCCTTTAGCCTTTCGTTAAATTTTTCCCTCGCAATTTTCTCATCTTCTTTATTTATATCTAAATTTTCAACAATGAAAGATAACTCTTTTGGCTGTTCCATTGATAAAAATCCTTATTCATTCTAGTTGATAAATAAAATTTTGTTATTTTTAATGAAAATATTTGATGTTTTTTATCAGATTTTAAGATATTTACATTTAATTATA
>JALSPY010000238.1 GCA_026985705.1 Hydrogenothermaceae bacterium
TAAGTTCTGAATAACCTTCTAATGTTTTAGTTAGAAGTTTATAACCTTTTTTATTAAAAAAGTAGTTGTAAAGTAAAAAATAAGCTAAATCTGTTCTAGGAAATTTAGGACTACCTTTAAATCCTCCATTAATGTAATCAAATTTAAACCTTATGTATTTATAAATTTTGTCTATATATTTATAATTAAGCTCTTTCCTTTTTAAACTTTTAAATGTTAATCTATATTTGAATTTTTTCTTAATTTTGTACTTTTTTATATACTTCTTTATATCCTCATAATTTAGTTTATGAAATTTATCTAATATTTTTATCATTTCTTCAGGAGATACATAAATAGCTCCCCAAATAATATTACCATTCCAGTCTAAAATAACTGTGGAAGGTAAACCACCTTGATTATATTTTAGATTTATTTCAGGATAAAGCTCACTGTTTACCCTAATAGGTATGTAGTATTTATTTATTAACTTTATAACTTCCTTATTTCTGTAAGTAGTATTTTCCATAACATTACACCAATGACACCAATCAGCATAAATGTCTAAGAGTATTAATTTTTTTGAGGATTTAGCTAACTTTAATCCCTCTTCCCATGAATACCAATTTATTTCTTTAGAAAATATTCCCTTTTCATCTCCAAAAGATAAAGTTGATACTAAAAGAAAAAGAAATTTAAAAACTGTTATCTTCCATATCTTCATCGTTATTCATATTATCAAAAATATCCCATGGTTCTACATCTATACCTTTAAGTTTTAGTGCAGTTTGTCTTAATAGCTCTAAATAAATTGCTATCTCTTTATATGCTTCCAACATAGAATAAAGTTTCAAAAGCTTTTCGTCAGAAGGTTTTGCTTTATATGTGTTAAGTGTCTTTTTTATAGCCGCCTTTGTTATAACTATCTCTCCGAACTTTTGTTGCCACTCACTCCAAAACTCATTGGTCCCAAGGGGGTTTTTAATTATAAATCTCTCTAAGTTTGTGATTTCTTCAGCAAGTTTCATATCAAATGAAGATATAGCTTCCCTTTTGTTTTTCATTTAAATAACCTCTCTAAAAAAGAATTAATAAAATTTAATTACTTATTTTGATTAAAATAATTTTTACCTTCCTTTATTAGAAATAAGATTACTAATATAGTAAAAATAAGGAAGAAAACAGCAGATATAATAACGGTAATCGGTAAACCAAATATCTTTATAGCATACTCAGGGCTCATTTATAACCCCTCCTTTTATATTAGTCAATCCAATAGTTTGGTGCCTCTTGGGTTATATAAACATCATGGGCATGACTTTCCCTTAAACCTGCATTTGTTATTTTTATAAATTTACCATTCTTCTGTAAATCTTTTATTGTTTTGCTTCCGGTATATCCCATTCCAGACCTTAAACCACCTACCAATTGATAAACCACATCAGATAAAGGTCCCTTAAATGGTATTCTTCCTTCTATTCCTTCAGGAACAAACTTCTCTAAATTTTCCTGTGAGTATCTATCTGAAGAGTACCTAGCCTTCATAGCTCCTAATGAACCCATTCCTCTGTAAACTTTGTAGGCTCTTCCCTGATAGAAAATTCTCTCACCGGGGCTTTCCTCTGTTCCTGCAAATAAGCTTCCTAACATTACAGTATCAGCTCCAGCAGCTATAGCTTTCACTATATCTCCTGAATATCTTATTCCACCATCTGCTATAACTGTTTTTCCATACTTATGGGCTACCTCTGAACATTTAGCTATCGCTGTTATCTGTGGAACACCAATTCCTGCAACCACCCTTGTTGTGCATATAGACCCGGGTCCAACACCTACTTTGACTGCGTCAGCTCCAGCTTTAATTAAGTCTTCTGTAGCTTCACCAGTGGCAATATTACCACCTATTAATTGTATATCAGGATATTCTCCTTTTATTTTTTCTATAGTTTTTAAAACCCTTACTGAATGACCATGTGCAGTATCTACGACTATAACATCTGCTCCAGCTTCAAGTAATGCTGCTACCCTATCCATAGTATCAGGTCCAGTTCCTACAGCTGCCCCAACTCTTAATCTTCCAAGCTCATCTTTACAAGCATTAGGATATTTCTGTTTTTTTACTATATCTTTAATTGTTATTAATCCTTTTAAATATCCTTTTTCATCTACAACAGGAAGTTTCTCTATTTTATGTTTCTGTAAAAGCTCTACAGCCTCGTCTAAAGATATACCTACAGGAGCAGTAATAAGATTTTTAGAAGTCATAAAGTTCTTTACAGGTTTTAAATAATCCTTTTTCTTTAAAAATCTTAAATCTCTGTTAGTTAAAATACCTATCAGTTTTCCTTCATCATCAACTATAGGAACACCGGAAACCTTATAGGTAGCCATTATTTCTAATGCTTCCTTTACTGTTTGATTTGCTTTCATTGTTATAGGGTCTGTAATCATTCCACTCTCAGCCTTTTTAACTTTTTCAACTTCCTTTGCCTGCTCTTCAATAGACATATTTCTATGGATTATTCCAATTCCTCCTTCTCTAGCCAGTGCTATAGCTAACCTATGTTCCGTCACTGTGTCCATTGCCGCAGAAATTATTGGAATATTTATTTTTATTTTCGGTGTTAAGTATGAGCTAACATCTGTCTCATGTGGCAAAACATCAGATTTTTGGGGTAATAAAAGAACATCATCAAATGTTAGAGCTTCCTCTATAATAAACTCGTTATACATATATAACCTCCACTTTTTATTTAAATTTTATTTTATAAATTAAAAATTTCCAAATATTTTTACCTTCTAATAGCTTCTATAGGATTTAATCTAGATGCTTCTATAGATGGTTTAAGAACCGCTAATACTCCAACTAAAACTGAAACAGTTAAAGCAGTAATAAAACCTAAAAATGAAAAATAAATAGGAAAATCTGCTATCTTCTTTAAGAAGAAAGAGCCTAATATTCCTAAGATAAACCCTAAAATACCACCTATAACAGTTAAAATTATTGCCTCTAAAATAAACTGAAAGAGTATATCTCTCTTTTTAGCCCCTAAACTTCTTCTTATACCTATTTCTTTTTTTCTTTCTTGAACTGAAAGTAAGAATAAATTAGCTAAAACAAAACCACCTACAGTTAGAGATATTATAGAAGATATACCGAGAAATATAATTAAGCTACCTGTTAAAGCCATTAAAAATCTTAATATTTCTGTTGGAGTTAAAATAAAAAATTCATCTGATTTTGAATATCCCTTTGTAGTTAATAAAAATTCCTTTATCTGACTTACCGCTTCAGAAATATCTACACCTTTATAAAATCTAATACGAATAGCTGATATATACTTAGGGTCGTGGTTTATCTTATACATTACAGTTGTGTAAGGAAGTAATACTCTGTTATCTAAATTTCTACCTGTAATGGTTGTCCCTTTAGGTTCTAAAATTCCAATAACCTTACATGGAGTTTTATTTATTAGGATATTTTTCCCTAAAGGCTCTTCATTTTTTTTAAATAATTCATTTTTTAGATAAACTCCTATAACACATACAAATTTTTTATTTTTTATGTCTTCATCTGTAAAAAACTTACCTTCCTTTAAATACCAGTTCCAGGCTTCCTCATAGTTTCTTCCTACTCCGTAAATAGTTGTATTAACTATGTTATTTTCCCTTCTAACTTTACTTCTCTGTATAACTATGGGCATTATGAGTTTTATATATGGAAAGTTTTTTTTTATACTTTCCAAATCATCTATTGTTAAAGTTTTCTCCCTGTTCCTAATCCCCTTTTTTTCTTGAGCACCACCAAATATTAGTATGCTATCAGGACCGAAACTTTCTACAACATCGTAGGCTTTTCTGAAAGCCCCCTCAACAGATGCAACAATTATAGATAGTGATGCTATTCCTAAGGCTATTCCAATTATGGAAAATATTGTCCTTAACTTGTAATATTTAATTGAAAGAAAAATATGTTCCAGTACAAGAAAAGTTTTCATCTGTATTACTTAACTTTAAATCTTATTGTGGTAATAGCCCATTGAACTTCATCACTGTCTATTTTATTAAATCTCCAAGCTTTAACGTATTCTATAATAGCTTTATCTAGCGAAGGGTCTCCTGTTCTTTTTAAAAGAACAATATTACTAACCCTTCCGTCTGGAGTTATCCAGAGCTTAACTTTAATGCTTTTTGGAGGCAAAATGATTTTTGTTTTTATATTGGGAGGAGGTGGCATATAGATTAACTTTCTGGTTTTTGCCGTTCCCTGTATATTTTCGTCATACTCTTTAAAATCTTTTCCAAACTGTATCTGTTTTCTTGTAGGTGAAACAGTTTTTATTCCTTCTAAAAGCTTTGATGGATTATCTTCCTTTATTCCTTCTACATTTACCAAGTCTGAGATTTTATCTCCTTCACCTACTACATCAGGAGTTTTTGGAGGGGATAATGAATAACTTTCATCTAAAACTGGAGCTTTAGGTGGTGGTGGTAATTTCTTTTCAACTTTTTTTTCTGTTTTTATTATGTTAGCTGGTTTACTTAATACTTTTGTTTTCTCTTTAGGTTTTTCCGTAGAGATTGTATTTTTATTCTTTTGTTTTTTATCTACTGTAGAAACAATCTTTTTCTCTTTAGGTGGTAGTATTGCTTTAGGTTGGTTAACTATAGCTTCTCTTTTTACTTTTTGACCTTTTTTTAACTGTGCTAGTTTTACTTTTTTCTTTGGTAAAGTTTTTGCTTTTTCTTCACCTACAGTTGTTTTAGATATATTTTTTTTTTCTACTTCAGCTTTACTTACTTTCTTTTTAGGTTTTAACAAAATTTCTTTTTCTTTTTTTATCTCTATAAATCTGATTTTTGGTTCTTCAGGTAGTTTAGGAGGATTTACTATTTTAGATATATTGTAGAAAAAGATTAATATAAAAATATTAAGAAAGATAGATATAACTAGAGATATATAAAAAACCTTTTTATTAAAATAGCTTTTTCTCTTTAAAACTAAATCCATTGGATTTTCCTAATTTATAAGAGAATATATGAAAGGGGATAACCCCCATTATCATATATTTTACTATTTATTCACTTTTTCTTTTAAAGCTTTTGCTGCAGTAAACACGACAACCTTTCTTGCAGGAATTACCATAGGTTCACCAGTTCTTGGGTTTCTTCCCTTTCTCTCCTTCCTTTCTCTAACGTTGAAAACTCCTAACCCCGGTATTGCAACTCTTTCCCCTTTCTCTAAAGCCTCTGATAAAGCTTTAACAAATGCGTTTACGCATCTCTCAGCTTCTGATTTTTTAACTCCAGCTTCAGCTGCAATTTTAGCCACTAATTCAGCCTTTGTCATCCTTAGCCCTCCTTTATTTAATAACTAACTTAATTTTAACTTAAATTTAGATTTTAATAGTTAAACACAATTAATGTCAACGATTATCTACCTCTAACCAAGGATAAACCACCATCTACAACTATTGTTTGTCCCTGTATCCATTTAGCATCATCTGTGCATAAAAATCCTACTACTCCTGCTATGTCTTCAGGCATACCCATTCTTCCTAAAGGGGTTAATTTTATTGTTCCTTCCTTTACCTCTTCATAATTGGGGAATAATCTTATTGCATCTGTATCTATGGGACCACCTGAAACAGTATTCACATTTATTCCTTTTTCTCCCATTTCTACAGCTAAATATCTAACTAATGCCTCTAGTGCTGACTTTGCCGCTCCATGTATAGCATAATTGGGCATATAATCTTTTGTTCCGGTTGATGATATAGCTATGATTTTACCTTCTCTCCCTTCCATAAGCTTAACAGCTCTTTGAGATGCCCATATAAATCCCATTACTGTAATGTCAAATATTCTTCTAGTTCCTTTTTCTTTAAGTCTTAAAAATGGTGCAAATCCTCCAACAACCTCTCTACCTGATGCTACTGCATTACTTACAAATATATCTAAATATCCAAAGTTATCTTTAATATAATCAAATGTTTTATCTATATCCTCTTTTTTTCCAAAATCTCCTTGAATTGCAAACCCTTTAACACCCTTTTCTTTAATTTCTCTTACGGTTTCCTCTGCTTTTTCTTTGTTCTTGTAATAATTAATTATTACATCTGCTCCCATATCTGCAAGTTTTAATGCTATAGCTTTACCTATACCTCTACTTCCTCCAGTTATAAAGGCAAGTTTTCCCCTTAAAGGTTTGCATTCCATATACTTTTCCTCCTAAAAAAATTTTTAGTAAGATAAAAATCTAGGAAAGATAAAAAATTTTAGTGGTGGTGTAATCTGTGATACTCTTCTATAAATTTTTTGTATAAAGTTTCTCCTCTGTATCCCTCTTCTATCAGTTTGTAAAATTGTCTTTTACAGTCAGCATCCAGCGTATCTAATTCACAGTCTATTTCTTTTTCTATTTTCTCACAAACTTCTAAAATATCATCATCAAAAATCTCACCTGCTATAGGGGCTTCGTATTTTATAGGGTCATCAACTTTATATATCAAAGCTTCTCTGTAGCCTAAAAAGAACATTATTACCATTAAAACTAATGTTATTCCTACAACTATACCTGCAATAATAAGCTCCATCTAGCAATCCTCCCAGTTAATATTAGAAAAAATTATATCCTATTTTTCTGCTTCTGATTTTTTAATTTATCTGTAGGGTTTTTTAACTTTTCATTTCTGTTAAAAATTTTTTCTAAAAGTACATTTTTAAGTTTCATTATTAGATTTACTTCTTTTTCTTTATCTTTCTCTTTTTTAGGTTCTTCTTTTGGTTTGTTTAGAGGCTCTGTAAATTTATCAAGATAGTTATCTAGAAGAATGAAATCATCACAAACTTTTCTTAATTCGTAGGAGCTTGTTCTTTTAAATGAAGCATTTTCAACTCTTTTTCCTAACTGTTGTATCATCTCAACTACAGGTATATAATCACTATCTCCACTTACTAGAATAGCTGTATCGTAAGCATTATTGTAAGCTAAAACAATCATATCTGTAGCTAGAAGAATATCTATTCCTTTTTCTATAAATCCCTCAGGGGTTCTTTTTAAGGGCATGGTTTTTACTTTTATTCCTACATTTTGTAATTCATTCAGAAAATTTTTTTGCTTTTTCCATTGCTCTCTGTATTCTTTAGGCAGATTTAGATCAGCAGTGGGAATACCTGTATAAAAATATCCCCTTAAAAGCCATCTATCCCTTTTTAGTAAATTTACAAGTTTTTTATAATTAATTTTTACTTTTAAATAGTTAGAGCCGTGAAACATATTACCAGCATCTATAAATATTGCTACTTTTTCCTGTTTATATGGAGTGTTAACAACTTTTATAATTGGATTTTCCCTTTTTTTATTTTTTAAAAATCCAAACATTCTTTACCTCAATTTTTTTATTGTTCCATATTCATTTTCATTCTCATTCTACATTTTTTTCCTTTATGAAAATCTTCCCACTTAGTATTAAAAGCTCTGTATAACCAAGTTGCAACTGCTTCCTTCTCATCTTCTGTTAAACTTTTACCTATAGGAGGCATTACTCCAAACATTTTAAATGCCATAGGCATACATTTACCTTTTTCTCTAGATGGGTTTGTTATGTAGTCTTTTACAAAATCTTTGAAACTTTTTTCATCTTTGAAGAAAACTTTAAGTCTTGCTGAAACTTCGCTCATAGGTGGTGCCAAAATAGGTGGTTTTTTCCCAGATTTAACTAGTTTTCTAAATTCCATAACCTTAGATTTATCTATATGCTCCATATGACAGCTAGAACATTTAGCCTTATATACCTCATATCCTCTTTTTACAATTAAATCATTCTGTTGAAGCTCTGTATTTACTTCTTTTGCCTGTGTATTACAACTTGTTAATGAAACTGTAATAATAAAACCTAATCCCAGTAAAATTTTTCTCTTCATAATTATCCTCCTGTAATACTTACGATTTAAATTTAAAAATATTTATCTCTATTTTGCAAATTTATTTTTTGATAAAAGTTTTAAAGCTTCCTTTAATCTTTCTTC
>JALSPY010000239.1 GCA_026985705.1 Hydrogenothermaceae bacterium
TTCCTATATTTCCTAATGTCTCTGCTACATATCCTTTAACCAAATTATCAATATTTTCATTTTTAATGATATTAATAAGAGTATCAACAAACAAATCATCATTTCTTCCTATATTTCCTAATGCCTTTGCTAAACTTCCTCTAACCCAACTATCAATATTTTCATTTTTAATGAAATCAATAAGAGTATTAACAACCAAATCATCTTTTATTAGTATCTTTCCTAATGCTTTTACTACATATTCTCTAACCCGACTATCAATATTTTTATTTTTAATGAAATCAATAAGAGTATTAACAACCAAGTCATTTTTTATTAGTATCTTTCCTAATGCCTTTGCTACATATTTTCTAACCCAACTATCAATATTTTCATTTTTAATGATATTAATAAGAGCATTAACAAACAAATCATCTTTTCTTAATAAATGAGAGATTAATTTTAAATTTTCTAATAATTGTTCATATTGAATTTTTTCTTCAGTTGTCCATTTTATCCATTTTGCTAAATCTTCTAAAAAACTATTTATTAATTCTGTATTTATTTCATCTTCCTTTATTTGACTAAAGATATTTATTAAAAGATTTATCTCATAAAATCCTAAAATATCTTTAGGTTCTCCCTTTATCTCTTCTACAAAAAAATTCTTATCCTCTATCAATCCTGCCAAAAATGTAAAAAACACCTGCATATGTGGATAAAATTTATACTCTCTAACTATTTCCTTTATCTCCTCTTTATCTAACTGTGAAACATAATAAGCTGATAAATATTCCTGAAATGTTAGATGGATAAATTCTAGATTGTTATCTAATAAATCTACCCATTCCCTATCACTTTTTAAAAACCCTGATATTATGGCTTTATCCTGTAAATAATTTATCTCTTCATCTGTTAAAATCTTCTCTATAAAATCACCATCAAAAATTATTCTTTGCCTTTTTAATCCCTCAAAAGCTAATTTTCCAAGAAGTTTTTGAATTTTTTCCCTATCTTTTCTGTTAATCTCTTCAATTCTTTTCCTTTTCTCAATATGACCTTTAAAAATAATACTTACAACATTTTTATAAAGTTCTGTCATCGTTAGAGATGAAATATCAACATCTTTTTCAACATTTTTAAATGTGTAGCAAATTAACTCTAACATTAACGGAATATGTGCTATCTGATAAATGTTTACATTATTCTTTAATGCTTCCTTTAACCTTTTAGCTTTTTCAGTGTCATTTTTAAAATATTTCTCTATATACTCATCTATCTGATTATCTTTAAATCCTATATTCTCAAAACTTTCATTTATTGCAAAATCACCTTTAGAAAATCCATAAGGTCTGGAAGTAATTATGTAATCCTTAACAATCTCTAAACTTTTCCTGAAATCTCTTTTATACTCTTCCTTTAACTCGTCATAACCATCAAATATAAAAAGAGTTTTTCTATTTAAAATTTCACTAATATCTACCTCTATATTAAACTCTCTAATGAAAGGATAAAAATTCTCTATATTCTCTTTTAATCCTTTATTTTCCCAATCTCTTAAAGGTAGATAAATTATCAACTCAAACTCATTAAAGAGATTTACAATAGCCCAGTTGTAAGCTATATACTTACAGAGGGTAGTCTTTCCAACACCTGCAGTTCCAAAGATTAAAGCCCTTGAACTGTTATTTTTAGTTGATTTAGAGATTAAGTCTTTTACATCTATCGGTTCTTTTTCCTTATAAACCCTGTCATACTGATAAAGATATATATCCCTTTCCTTTAGCTTTTCTAATTTCTTCTTTTCTCTTTCTTCTCT
>JALSPY010000240.1 GCA_026985705.1 Hydrogenothermaceae bacterium
TAACTATTATTAATTGAGATAATAAAATAACCTAAATATCAGACAAAAATATTTTTTTAATAATTTGAACAATAATTAGACATAAAAGAAAGTGTATTTCTAAAATTACCACCAAAATAGAGATGGGAAATTACAGCAGTCGTTAGTATTTCATTTGAATTCATTTTAGCTTGAGGGTTGCTTTTATTCCAATAGCTTTTAATGTATCATATTTCAAAAGATATACTTTTAACATCTTTTTATAATTCCACCTAATAGTTGAAAATCTAACTTTCCAAACTTTCTTTTAAAATTTCTTTAAATTTGTCTCTTAACATTTTTTCTAACTCATCTTTAGATTTAACTTGCCTTACTATTTCAAACATATATTTATTATCTTCTATACCTTTTATCTCTTTAATATATTTACCTTCCTTATAACCGAATTCTTGTCTTATATGGTTTAAAATATTTTTACCAACATACAAGAGATACATTTCATTAAAATCCATTACTCTATTTATAGCTAATCCATAAAAAAACATTGCTTGTTTAATATTTTCACTTAAAAAACCTTCAACTACCCTCTCTATACTGTAAATTAATCTGTCTATGCTATCTACCCTACCTAAAAAAGAATGTATATATACAGGATTTATCTCAATATGTTCATAATTTTCACTTAATCCTTTTTCCATATACTTAATATAATCACTTTCAACAGCTCTATCGTATTCAGGATAATCTAGAAGAATATATGACATTATAAAATGCCAAATATCTACAAGTTCTATTTTTACATTATTAATATCTGTATTCTGTTTTTTCCACCATTTCCAAGGTAAACTATCAACAAGCTCACCACATTCTATCCATACAGCCCTTGCAAAATCTTCTTTTCTTCTAATTTTTAACCAGTTTTCATTAATTTTTTTATTTAATTCATCCTGTAATTTAAACATATCTATCAGTTTTTCTTTATCCATAGCCATCTGCAGTCCCTTATATTAGTCCTTTTCTTTTTAAAATGTCCTCATAGATTTTATTGTAAAGTATTTTCCACTCTGTAGTCCCCTCATAAATTTTTCTTGAGTAAGACCTTATTCTATTTCTAACCTCTCTATCTATCTCCCTTTCCTCTCTAACCAAATCTTTTAATATTGCAAAAACTAGCTTCCTTATTTTGTTTGGGTGAACAAAGATTTCTATGCTATCGTCTTCTTCTATATATTTTCTAATTTTGTGAGCAACTTGGTTCATTCTATCTTCCGGATCTAAGTAAATATTTTTCTCTTCAGCTAACTTTTCCTTTACTTTTCTAACTGCATCTCTAAAATTTATATCCTCTTCTTCTAATAGATGTTTATGTTGTTCTACAAGCTGTTCAGCTTCCTTTTCTAAATCTTTTTCTTCCTGAATAGCATCTTTTATAATTTGAAGAATATTTTCTCTAAATTTTTCTATATTATCTGCTTCTATATATTCCCTCTCTGTTAGCTCCTGTGTTATCTTATCCGTTATTCTTTCAACCAGCCTTATAGGTATTCTCATAAACTATCCTCCAAATTTTAATAACAGCGGTTATTATATTATAAATTCTAACTGGTTAAAATTTTTACAGAAAAAAATAAAGGTATTCAGTTTTATAGGTGAAAATAATACTAAACTAAAAAAACAAAAATTAAAGATAATTATTTTCTTAAACTTTTTATACCTTTGTTATATCCTTTGGTTTTCCTCTTTAAACTTACTAATCTATCTCTTAAAAATGAATATAATCCATCATTTTTGTTTCCAAATTTCTTTACATAATATTTAT
>JALSPY010000241.1 GCA_026985705.1 Hydrogenothermaceae bacterium
TTCACATACATTTTTATTAAGATATATCGTATCTGTAGAAAACTTTAAATCTGAAAAGGTTATTTGTAGTTCAGCAGTAGTAGGAGTTGTAGAGGTGTTTTTACCCAAATATTCTATTTTAATTCCCCTGTATGTATCCAGAAATATTGGGTTATTGCTATCTAAATTTACAAATGAATTATTATAAATAGTTTTAGAAAATCTTATTGTATTATAATCATATGTACCAGTAAGAGCGTTATAAAAATTTTGTGAAATTGTTGCAGAGTAAAATCTTATTTGAATATTGTCTTCATTATCAAAATTTCCAATAGGTTGTCTAAATTCTACCCAGTAATAAACAGGTTGATTGTTTATATTCTTACCAACAGGTATTCTTAATGATTTTATAGTTGAAGAGCTATCTTCAATAGGTGTAAGACTATAAAATCCAGAACTGTTCACATCTATTATTTGAGAAGAACTTAACCATCCCACACTAAATTTCCATATTGTAGAAAAATGTCTATATCCATTTCCCATAGTATCTGATGTATCACCATACTCCTCATAGTTAGAACAATCTTTATATAAAGGGTCAATTAGATTTTTAGGTAAATATGAGCTGGTCAAACAGTAATAACTGGAAGCATGGTAGAACTCAAAGTTATGTCCCAATTCATGTGCTAAAAGAAAGGAATTTACATTATATTTACCATTTACCCAAACAACAGATAGAGGTAATATTCCCTCATCTGTTTGTATATACCATTTTCCTGTCGTTCCTAATCCCCACCAACTTGCACCATCTATTTTGTTATATATAAAAATAAGTCTGTCATACTGAGTAAAATCTACTAAAGGGTCTATAGTTTTTATACTGTCATTCAATAATTTATTATAATCATCACCATAGTAGTTAATACTATTCGGTAAAGTAAACCAGTCATTAGATGGGCTTCCACCAGAAGTATTTTGTAAATAATTAACTACAAAATCATTAACTAAATTATATGAATTTTCCTTATAAAAATTTTCTGCTGAAGTTGTGTTAAGCTCTAAGTAATTTTGAACATCGGTAAGATTAAATCCGGGGTCAGTTTGGTCATCTTGATAGTTAAACATAGCTACAAGTATTCGTTGCACCCCAGTTTTGTTATTTGCATATGGTTTAACATACTGGTTAGATATATCTAGCTTTTTAAAGCTATTTATAACAAAATAATTTCCTTCATAATTTCCATAAAATATATAAAATTCGTTTACTTTAGGTTTTTTCATTGAAGGATTTTTAAATTTTGCAGATATAAATTTATTATCTAATGTTTGTATATAGTATTCATACTTAGAATAAAATTTCCCAGAAACTTTATCTATCTTATCAATAACTAATACTATTAATTTACCTTTTATCTCTTCTGCAAAGGTAAAGAATGAGATAATAAGAAAAATAATTATAGAAAATTTAAATCTTCTCATTTTATAAACAGTTAAATTTTAACTTTTACTTTTATTTTATACTTTAATTTAAAAATTATATAATTGGATTAAAAATTAATTCCAAAAACTTTTTTAGAAAACTATCTTTTGTTATCTTTGGTTTTTGAAAGGTTATAAATCTTAAAAATTATCTAACTTTAAGCTGACTTTTAAAATGAAAGAGGGCTATAAAGAGCCCCTTTAAACTATTAGAAGTTCCAATCTAGAGATATACCTATAGAATGTTGAGAGTTTTTAGCTCCTGCATAAGCACCACCTAAACCTGTAGCTTCAACTTTATTTTCAAATGCGTATACATAAGACATATTAACTGT
>JALSPY010000242.1 GCA_026985705.1 Hydrogenothermaceae bacterium
CCCTCTTTCTAACATCTCTCTTGCACATTCAGAGTTTTTAGCTTCATCAAGGGAGTATATGGACAGTCCCCATATATTTGAGGCAAATATAAATAAAGATATAAAAAAAATAGAAACAGAATAAAAGATTAATCTTCTTTTATTCATTGTTATACTAAGTGTTTTTTAACTATTTTAATTAAAGCGTCATATATATTTTTACCACCGGCTACAACATTACCATCAAGCTCTTCCTTTCCTTCAAAGTTGGAAAATATACCACCAGCCTCTTTTATAAGCAAAACTCCTGCAGATATATCCCAAACTGATAATTTCATCTCAAAAAATCCATCAAAAACTCCCTCAGCTGTCAATGCTAAATCAACTGCTGCCGCCCCCGGTCTCCTTACTGCAGAAAAGGTTATCATAGCCTCTTTAAATGCCTTCAAGTACTTGTCTAACTCCTCTATATTTCTAAATGGAAAACCTGTTGATATAATTGCTCTGTCTATAGCTCTATTTGAAACATATATTCTCTTACCATTTAGATATGCCCCTAAACCTTTCCCAGCCCAGTAAAGTTTATCAAACATAGGAAGATATATAGCTCCAGCTATTATATCGTCTTTCTTCTTTAATGCTACGGAAACGGCAAAAACTTCAAAACCATTTATATAATTTTTAGTTCCATCTAAAGGGTCAACTATCCACATATATTCGCTATCTTTATTTCCAATAATTCCGTCTTCTTCTCCTAAAAAAGAATGATCTCTAAATTTAGATAGTATAAAGTCTCTAATTCTCTCCTCTGAAAGTTTATCAACATATGTAACAAAATCTTTTTCAGATTTAAGCTCAATGTCATTATTTTTAATCTTTTTAAAGTTTTCCTTCAGAATGGCTCCACCTATTAAAGATGCTTCCTTAGATACTTGAACGAATTCATCTATTAAATTTTTCAATTTTTATCTCCGGTAATTTTGTAATAATGAAAAATTATAAACAAAAAGACAAAAACTATTTAAACTTCTTTAAAAGAAATGGGGGAATTAATGTTGTTAATAAAACAATAAATATAACTATAGAGTATATTTCTCCACTGAAAACTTTTGCAGTCTTCCCAAATTCAGCAAATATAAGTCCAACTTCTCCCCGAGGTATCATTGATAATCCTATTTTTATCTTTTCCTTTAGTTGTAAGTTCCTAGTTAGGAATGCTCCTGCCAATTTACCAATTATTGCAACTATGAATATTACTATTGCAAGTATCCAAAGCTCAATAGATGATAGATTTATCTCTTTGATATTTATTGATAGACCTACAGAAACAAAGAATATTGGGGCAAATAAGAAGATTATAGGCTCAACCTGTGTATGTATTCGCCTAGAAAATGCTTTTTTGTTCCTATCATTAAATTTAGGTAATTCAAAACTTTCAGATAACGCTAAACCTGCAACAAATGCTCCTAAAATTTCGGGTAAACCTGAGTAATGGGCAACTATAGAAAATAATAAAATAAATGAAACAACTACTATTGGAATATATCCGGGTAATTTTATGTGATTTCTCTCAAATATATGAAGTACATGTCCCAAGATAGCTGCTATTACCGGAGCTATAATTAAAAATAATAGCATAAAAGCTATAAGTTTAAATAAAGTAATAACCTCAATATTACCTTCCTTTATCAGCTCAACTAATGCTACTAAAACAACAACTCCAAGGATATCATCAAGAACAGCAGCACCTACTATTATTTGAGCCATCCTTGTTTTGTCTAAATTTAAATCTTTTAAAACTCTAAGAGATATACCTATACTCGTTGCCGTTAATGTCCCACCTATAAACAGGGACGTAAAGAAAGGTAGATTAAAGAGATAATAACTTACTAAAAAACCTAAAGCTAAAGGTATTAATGCTCCAAAGGTTGCAACTATAAAAGCATTTAAACCTTCAGCTTTCAGCTTCTTTATATCACTTTCAAAACCAACCTCAAATAGAAGTAGTATAACTCCAAGCTCTGCTAGTAATTTTAATGTTTCATTTAGCTCTACAATTCCTAAAAAGCTAGGTCCTAATATTAAACCTGCTAAAACTTCTCCAACTACAGCGGGAGCTCCAAGTTTAACAACTAATTCAGCAAAAATTCTTCCAACTATTAGAATTAACACTAGGTTTAAAGCTATCTCTTCAAAATGCAATTAAATACACCTTTAAGCTTTTATTTAATTAAGAAAAATATACCATATTTTCTTACCTGGCTACTTATACTAGTAATTATCTTATAAAAAGTATATTATTATCTATGAATTTACTTTATATAAGTTTTATACTAACTTAGAAGGACCAGTCTATTTATATAAATTTTGGAGGTTTTAAAATGGCAGTATTAAACGGAAATGGTAATGGTAATTCAAACGGAGTAAATTTACCATTCCTATGTTGGCAATGTGAAATGAGTGCTATCAATGGCTGTGGTTCTCATGGTGAAACTTTAGGTGTGTGTGGAAAAGAAGCTACAAAAGCTCGCCTACAGGACATTATTACCTATGGATTAAGAGGTTTAGCCGCTTACAGAGAGCATGCTAGAGAGCTTATAGATACAAACAACCCTGAAGAGATGGCTAGACTTTTAGAAATTGATGATGTAATGGCTGAGAGCCTTTATTTTACACTAACTAATGTTAACTTTAACTTTGAAGAGCATATCAAACAGCTAATGAAAGTAGGAAATGCAGGAGTTAAAGTTATGAATTTATTATCTGATTTACATACTAAAGTCTTAGGAATACCAACTCCTGTTGAGGTTTCACAGAATAAAGCTGAAGGTAAAGGTATCTTAGTATCAGGTCATAACTTAGATATGTTAGAAAAACTTTTAAAGAGAATTGAGGAAAGGGGATTAAGTGATAAAATAAATGTTTATACTCACTCTGAAATGCTACCAGCACATGGTTATCCAAATTTAAGAAAGTATAAGAACCTGAAGGGAAATATAGGAAAGTCTTGGTTTGACCAAACGGATATTTTCTCTAGATGGAACGGGACAATTGTTGTGAATACTAACTGTATAGTTCCACCTGAAAAAAATTCTAAAGTTTTAAACTATATTGACAGACTTTACACATATAAGATTGTAGGTATAGAAGGTGCTAAAAAGATAGAAAATGATAATTTTGACCCATTAATAGACCATACTTTACAACTACCAGATATTGAAGGATTTGACAGTGATGAGAAAATTAAAACAGGACATCACTATAAAACTGTAATAGATGTTTATGGAGAGAAAATTTTAGATGCAATAAAGGAAGGGAAACTAGAGAGAGTTTGGGTTATAGCTGGATGTGATGCTCCTGGTAGAAAGAGAGATTATTTCAGAGAGTTAGCTTTAGCTGTTCCAGAAAATCATATAATAATAACAAGTAGCTGTGGTAAATTTAGATTTAACGATGTTGATTTTGGATATGTTCCTGATACAGATATACCTAGATATATAGATTTAGGTCAGTGTAATGATAGTAATGGAGCGGTTCATATCGCTTTCACTGTTGCAAAAGCTTTAGGAATTGAAGATGTAAACAAACTTCCTGTTTCTATAGCTTTAATGTGGATGGAGCAGAAGGCGGTAATCATTTTACTCGCTCTTTTAAGTCTTGGAATAAAAGACATATATATAGGTCCAAGGGCTCCTCAATTTTTAAACGACGAGATATATAATTTTCTAAAGGAAACCTTTAATCTTAAGGTTATAAGCGGAGATATATATAAGGATTTTGGTAAAGATTTAAAAGCAACTGTTTAATAATCTTTAATTTTGGAGGGCTTTTGCCCTTTTTTATTTTTCTAAATTTAATTCTTTTATTTTTCTCCATAAAGTAGTTCTGTGAATACCTAATATTTTAGCAGCCTTTGATTTATTCCAATTTGCCTTTATTAATGCTTCCAGTATTTTTTCTCTTTCGGAAGGATGTTTTTTTTGAAAAAAATACTTATCTTTTTGTTCTTTTAAGCTTTTATTAGGTCTAGAAAATATTTCTTCTGGTAAATGTTCTAGCTCTATAAATTTTTTATCACATATAATAACAGCCCTTTCTATAATATTTTCTAACTCCCTAATATTTCCCGGAAATTCATAATTTAGTAAAACTTTCATAACTTCAGGAGATACACCTTCTATATGGCGGTTATATTCAGCTGAAAATTTATTTACAAAATATTTTATTAGATAAGGAATATCTTCCCTTCTTTCTCTTAAAGGAGGAATTTTTAAAGAGACTACCTTTAATCTATAGTATAAATCTTCTCTAAACTTTCCTTCTCTTATGAGTTGTTCTAAATCTTTATTCGTTGCAGATATAATTCTTATATTAACTTTTCTGACTTTTACGTCTCCCAACCTTTCAAACTCTTTTTCTTGAATTAGATGAAGAAGTTTAGACTGTAAATATAAAGGCATATCTCCTATTTCATCTAAAAATAGGGTCCCTCCATCTGCAAGCTCAACTTTACCGGGCTTATCTCTGGTCGCTCCAGTGAAAGCTCCCTTTACATATCCAAAAAGCTCACTTTCCAAAAGATTTTCAGGTATTGAGGCACAGTTTATTTTTATAAAAGGTTTATTTCTCCTTGAGGATAATGTGTGAATATACTTTGCTAGAATATTTTTCCCTGTTCCTGTTTCTCCTTCTATAAGGATAGATGCATTTGTATCTGCTACAGTTTTTGCAATATCCAATATTTTTAAAAATTTAGGATTTTTAGTTATAATTCTTCCTTTAGTTTCTGCATTCATTAAACATTCAGGTAGAACGTAAAAAGATAAAACTTCACCATCACCTTCTTTTAATTTTGTCCTTAGAAAGGATACTTTTAATTTATTAGATGCTGGAGTTTCTATAATTATATCTGTTCTTTCATTTTCAGATGGTAATTTTTCGTATGGAATACCTAGAAGTAGCTCTATATTCATTCCTGTAATATCATCTATCTCTCTACAAACTATATTTTTTGCATTTTCATTGTAATGAATAACATTACCAGTTTTATCTATAACGATTATTGCATCTACAACAGAGTTTAATATAACCTCAGCAAATTCTTTTTCCCTTTTTAATTCTTTAATAGATTTTACTAGCTCAGTGTTTTCTTTAAACTCCTCTATAACTCCTAAAAACTCCCCATTTTCATCAAAAACTGGTGTAATAGTATGACAAACATTTTTATCACAACAGGAAAGTTTTTCATCAAATAGATTAATAGCTTTATGATTTTCTTTTAATTTATCCATAGGACAGTTTCTACAGATGGAAAACATATTTTCACAACTATCATCTATATTTCTTTTTATAAACTTTTTAGCTAACTTGTTTATAAACTTAATTTTTTTATCTTTAGATATAAAGATAACTCCTGAATTTATGTTGTTTAAAATATCTAAATACATATCTCTACCATTCAGTTGGAATTTTTCCCATCATTCTTAAACTTTCTTCAAATGGAGACATATACTTCATTGCCTTAATCATAGAGCCTTTAAAGTTTAACTTTTTTGTTAACATTGCAGCTTTTGGACCCATTTGTCCAGTGGCTAAAATTTTCCAGTTATCAAGTGTAGCCCACATTTCAAAATCATATTTACTATCGTCGGCTAATCCATAATTAACAACTTCACCGTTTTTAACTTCTATAAAAACCGGTGGTTGATTGCTATCTTGAATATAATACTTAATTTTAGCAGAAAAACTTTTTAAATCGTTTTTTAGTTTCTCATTTTTATTCCACTCTTCACTGTATAACTTAATCCATTCTTCAGTTAAAAATTTTGCCATTATGTTTCTCCTTTTAAAGAATTTTTAATAAAAAAGAAAAAGGAAGGCAACAGTTTTCTACTGATTTAGTAATGCTTTGAAAACTTCGTTAAAAGATGCTTCTCCATTCTTAACAAATACTCCTACATTTCCAGCAACACATACTGAATATTTAGGACCAGCTAAAGCCCAACCTTTTAATGGAACCCATTCTTGACCTGAAAATGCTGTATAACCTTCTGTTTGCATTGTAGCCATTGCGTTATTAGCCCAACACATTTTAGCAGCCATAGCTGCTTCTTCCTCTGTAATATCTCCTTCAAATGCAACTAGATTTCCATTTTCATCAAATTCTCCAGCTGCAAAAACACCTTTAATCTCTAAAAGTTTTTTTAAGTCTGCCATCTCCTCTCCCTCCTTTTAAGGCATTATTGTTTCAAAAATTTTGTCAAAATCTGCTTTTTCCAGCTCAACAAAAACTCCAACATTTCCAGCTATGCATGCAGCATACTTACCAGCAGCTACAGCAAAACCTTGAACAGGATAGAAACCTTCCTTACCTGAGTAAGCAGAGAACCCTTTAGCTTGCATATTGGCTATAGCTTTGTTAGCAGCAGCCATTAACCCAGCTATTTCAGCAGCTTTTTCTGAAATATCACCTACATAGGCACAAAGATTACCTTTTTCATCAAACTTACCTGCAGCTATAGCACCGGGTAGAGACATTAACTCTTTTAGTGTTGGCATATCCCAAACCTCCTAAATTGATAACTTCCTATATACCTTTCTTAAAGCAATACTTATGCCATAGAAAAGTTGACTAAAATTCACGATTTATAGGTCTTTTAAGATGGTTATTGTTGCAATAACTGTTGCAAAGTGTTGCATATGTTGCAACAACAAGAATTTGTAATTCTATTTTTTGGGCGGCCTTATTAGTATAATTTTTATTACTAAAAGTTTCTTATAAGGAAATGTTGAAAAATGAAATATATCTTAATCTTATTTTTCCTATTAATCTCTTCCCAATCATACTCTATAACTTTAGACGAGCTTATAAAAATTTTAAAAGAAAAAAATCCAACTTTAAATAGACAAAAGATAGAAAAATCTATCTCAAAAACTGAAAAGACGAAGGCTAACAGAGAAAGATTAGGAAAGTTAGAGCTATTCTCTACATTTCACAGATATGAGGATAAAAGAATTTTATATCCTATAGCTCCACCGATTAATCCTACAAATTTAGTTGGTGCTAGAAATCAGATTAATATTGGGATTAGATACACTGTTCCAATTTTTTCGGGTTTTAAACTTGAGAAGAATGTTGAAATAAAAAAATTAAATAAAAAATTAACGGATATTAAATATCTTCTAACTAAAAATGAGCTAATTTTTAACTTAAGAGTTCTATATTTAAAGACTTTATCCCTCTACAAAACTAAAGAGGCTTTACTGACATATAAAAACTCTCTAGAGACACTATATAAAAATATAGATGAAATGGTGAAAGTTGGAAAAAAACCAGAGGTAGATTTATTAAAGGTTAAGTATGAGTTAGAAAGTGTGAATGCAAAAATTGAAAAGGTTAATAACTCTATAGACAGTTTAAAATCATCTATAAAAACATTGATTGGTGATGAAAGTTTAGATTTATCTAATATGGAAGATGTTAAATTTTCAAAGGTAAGTTATAAAAAGTTTAATATTGAAGAGTTATACAGGTTGAAAGCTGAATATATTAAGGAAAAGATAGGAGATTTAAAGATAGATATAGCTAAAGGTGATTATTTCCCCGAAATTTATCTAAATGCCTCTATTCAAAGGAATATGGGAAACTCTGAATATAAGGATATTTGGCAGATTGGAGTAAATCTAAACTACACTCTCTTTGATTTTGGAGTTAGGAAAAGGAAGTATATAAAATCTGTTTTAGAAAAGAAAAAGATTATAGAGGAAAAGAGGGAAACAGCTTTAGAAATAAAAAACAGACTAAAAGAGGCTTTAAACAACATAAAAACTGCTGAGGCTAATATAAAGGCATTTAAAAAACAGCTCGTATATGCAAAGGAAGTTGAAGATATAGAGAAAGAAAAGTATGTGGAAGGTATATCTAGTTTAT
>JALSPY010000243.1 GCA_026985705.1 Hydrogenothermaceae bacterium
AGCTTTTTTTACCGCTTCCACAGGTGATATGTATCCTATTCCTATATACCCTTTCATAACTCCATACTGTCTAATAATCCTAACTAACGCTCTTGTATCTATTCCGTAAATTCCAATTATATTATTTTCCTCCAAATACTCTTGTAATCTTTTTGTTGCTCTCCAATTTGAGGATATAAACGACAAATCTTTTATAACGAAACCGTTTACATGTATATTATCACTTTCTATATCTTCTTCATTTACTCCATAATTTCCAACTTCTGAAGGGGTCATCACTACAATCTGCCCTTTGTAGGAAGGGTCTGTTAAAATTTCCTGATAACCTGTCATAGATGTGTTAAATATTACTTCTCCTCCTGTTTCTCCCACTTTAAAACCTGAAAAAGCATAACCATAAAAAAAATGGCCGTCCTCTAAGGCAAGTATAGCTTTTTTCATCTTTTACCTCTTAATGATTATTTTTATCTTCAGAATGTCCTTTGTGCATCATATATATGGATAGAGATATTAAAAATATTCCAAAACTTAACATTAGTAGATTTTTTACATCCTCATAATGAAAGTCTATTGCATATTTAAAGAATGTAACTATTAGAACCATTAGGATAACTTTTGCAAGTTTTTCTTTTAGCTGGTCTAATGTATGAACCTCTAGAATTTTTGAAGACTTATGATCATACTCTATGTAATCTATTTTGCTTATAAATAGCTCATATAATCCTATTCCAAATATTAGTAATACTGTAGCTATTAGATATATATCAACTGCTGTAACTATATTTTTAATAGCATATTTATAAAAACTTTCAAAATCTATATATCCTATGATAAGCTTTTTTGCCTTTACTATAACATGGTAAACTTCAACACTTCCTATTATTACTAATACTAAAGCTGATATTATCGCAGCAACTACAGCTAAAAATATCATTAATCTACTTTGCCAGAGTATCCACTCAACTACTTTTTCTATTAGCTTCATAACTAGATAACCTTGTTATTTTTAATTTGGAATAAAATTATATCATTAAGAATTTTTAGAAAATAATTTTTAGGATTTTTTGGATGTTAAAAAATGTGATATTTTTATCCATATTTGTGTCTATATTGAGGATTTTGTATATTCTGTCAGGGCATATAGATTTATCACCTGAAGAAGCTCAATACTGGTTATGGTCTAAACATTTAGATTTGTCTTACTACTCAAAACCACCTTTAATAGCATATATGAATGCTATCTCAACGGCTATTTTTGGGAATACAGAGCTGGGAGTTAGGATAAATGCTATTATACTCGGTGGACTAATACCTGTAATAACATACTTTTTGGCTAAAGAGATTCTCAAAGGATATTTTACAGATACTAAAAATCTTGAAAGATTTGCATTTTTTTGCTCTTTCTTGATATATGGAACGGTAGGATACAATTTAGCTTCAATTCTTTTTTTAACAGATACACCACTTCTATTCTTTTTCAGTTTAACAATTTTATTTTTCTGGAGAAGTGTAAAAGAGAATAAACCTTACCTATGGATACTAACAGGAGTTTTTGCAGGTTTAGGTTTCTTAGCTAAATATTCGTTGGTTTTAATAATACCACCTATCATTATTTACGGAGCTTTTTTTAATAGAAAACTGTTTTTTAACAGATGGTTCTATATATCTGTCTTCATAGCCTCTTTATTTACATTACCAGTTTTAATATGGAATTATCAGCACGACTGGGTTAGTTTTAAACATGTTAGCTCACTAGAGAGAAGTCATATAAAGGAAAT
>JALSPY010000244.1 GCA_026985705.1 Hydrogenothermaceae bacterium
AGAAGGTTTCCCTAAGATACTAGCTAAAAATATCCAGCAAAAAGAAAAATAGGGGAAGAAAATGTCCTACTTGCTATATGCAGGTAGGAAAGCCTGTTCTGGAACCAGTTTTAAAACGAAAAAAGGATGATTTAAAACTGGTTCCACCAGTGGTGCGGGTTGGAGCTTCTCTGAAAACATCTAAAATATGTTTAAAATCAAATAAATTTTAGAAAGAAGATTTTAAACATATTTTAAAGAGGAGTTTCCAAAGGTCAGTAGTTGTCTACATTTGGCTATGTTTTTAGGCAACTGTTGACACTACTATCTAACTATAAAAACAGGATTAGACTTAAGTAAGTTAAACATTTTAAACATCCAGATAACCTCATATAAAGCATATGGAAACATTACATACAGGATAAACGTCGTGTATAAGGAAGAGATAGAGGAATTAAAACCACAAGCAGATAAAATACTTACAATAGATTATGGAGTATCAAACTTTGCCACTATAGTAATAGAAAACTAGCCAATAAACTATATAATAGATGGTAAAGTAATACAAAATTTACTGCAAAAATATCTAAAGAAAATAGCCAAATGGCAAAAGAAAAGAGACAACCTGTTGGACAAGGGATTACCAACTAATAAAGTAGATAAAATACTCCATAGGATACAAAAAAGAATAAATAACCTAATAAGAGATTTTAGTTATAAAGTCTCAAATTTGATCGTAGAACTTACTAAAAAATACAATGTTTCAACTATAGTAATAGGCAAATTATAAGAAAGTAAAAATAAAGAAAGTAAACTATCAAGCATAATAGACCAGATGTTAAGTTTACTGCCACACGGCAAGGTATCAAAGCAAATAGAATATAAAGCAAAAGAATATGGAATAAGAACAATACTTGTAGATGAGAGCTATACTTCAGATGTGGACAGTTTAATTAAACAGACTGTTTCAAAAGAAAATTACACACCTGAAGCAAGGAAGCATAGAGGATTGTTTAAGAGCATATTAGGGTTAATCAATGCAGATGTAAATGGAGCAAGGAATATACTTAAAAAGTTTAAAAAGAATTTCCACGATTACATTACAGGATTAAAGCAAACTATTAGAGTAAGAGTATTTGGAAAATTAAAAGGTAGCCCTAAGTCCGTCCAAGTATATAGACAGATAGTGGTAGCAAGGTGTGGTGACCACCTATCAGGGATAAGGCTATCTTATGACAGCAAACTCCTTGAGAAGCCACCAACTTTAGTCGATGTGTAGTTCACTAATATTTAAATCTTAAAAAATCTTTCATCATTGAAAAATTTTTTTACTAATGATTTTAAGTTTGAATTTTTGTAAAATTCAATTTAATTATAAAAATTTTGGAGATAAAAAATGGCTTTTCCAATACATAGGGCTAGAAGATTAAGAAAAAATGAAAATATAAGAAGATTAGTAAGGGAAACTTCCCTGTCTGTAGATGACCTTATCTATCCTATATTTGTTGAAGAAGGAAAAAATATAAAAGTAGAAATTCCATCTATGCCGAATATTTACAGATACTCTTTAGACAGATTAGATGAGGAGCTAGAGGAAGTAGCTAAACTTAACATTCCTGCTGTTATACTTTTCGGAGTTCCCAAACATAAAGATGACATAGGTAGTGAAAGTTGGAATGATGAAGGGATAATACAAAAAACAGTTAGATATATAAAGAAAAATTATCCTCAACTGTATGTTATAACTGATGTATGTTTCTGCGAATATACAAGCCACGGTCATTGTGGAGTTTTAAAAGAGTTTGATGTTGATAACGATGAAACTTTAGAAAATCTAAAAAAACAGGTCGTTTCTCATGCTAAAGCTGGAGCTGATATGGTAGCTCCTTCTGGAATGATGGATGGAATGGTAAAAGCCATTAGAGAGGCTTTAGATAACGCAGGATATAAAGATATACCTATAATGTCCTACTCTGCTAAATTTGCATCTTCTTACTATGGACCATTTAGAGATGCTGCCGGTTCAGCACCTGCCTTTGGAGATAGAAGAAGTTATCAGATGGATTTTCATAACAGTAGAGAGGCTCTAAAGGAAGTTGAGTTTGATATTGAAGAAGGGGCAGATATAGTAATGGTAAAACCTGCTTTAGCATACTTAGATATTATTTCAAAAATAAGAGACAATTTTAATATTCCTGTAGCTGCTTATAATGTTAGCGGAGAGTATTCAATAATAAAAGCTGGTGAAAAGATGGGATGGATAGATGGAGATAAAGTCATCTATGAAACATTAGTATCAATAAAAAGGGCTGGAGCGGATATAATAATCACATACTTTGCAAAGGATATAGCTAAAATATTAAATAGATAATGAAATGCAAACTTTCTTCTCTTCTTTTAATTATTTTCTTCCAATGGAGAATTTGTAAATCTTTCCAATTTTAGATTTTTCAATTCTTTATATTGCTTTGGTGAAACTAATAATGGATTTTGTAAAATTAACCATAAAGCTTCCGATGAAGGGATAGGTATTCTTATATCCCTTTGGATTTCTTTAAAAGGAACTACTTTATCAGGTAATAAATTCCCAACATTTAGTTTATCTACCTTTTCTTTTATTCCTATCCCTCTATGTAAATTTTTAATAATTCTTTCTAAAGTTTCGTTAACTTTTCCTTCTGGAGAAAATTTAACAGCTATCACTAACACATCATCAACTTTATCTCTTCTTCCAAGTGATGGATTAGCTGATATATGTAAAAAGTGTATTTCAGGGGCTTTATCATCCCAAATAACAATATGAACATCCTTCAGCAGATATTTTGTATTCCTGTAAATTACAATGTTTTGCTTAGAGGCTTCATCTGTCGGCTTTATCCTGATAGCATGACCATCGTTAAAAATTTCAAATGTAGATGGTTTATAGTTAATTTCAATAGCATAACTTAACTTTAATATTAACAAAATCATAAAAGTTATTAAGCCTACTTTAACCTTCATGACTATATCTCCTAAAATCTAAACTTTTTGCTTTTTCCTTTAAATATCCAAATAACTTGTCTAAATTCCATCCCTTTTCGGTTGAAATAATCATTACTGGTTTGCCATCAATATAGGTTAAATCTTCTTCAAGATAATCTTTTGTAGGAATTAGTTTATCTATTTTGTTCAATAAAATTAAACTATCCTTATTATCTAAATTTAGTTTTTTAACGATTTTGTCAACCTCTTTTAGCTTATTTTCCCAATCCTCATCTGATATATCTACAACATATATAAGTAAGTCAGCATCTTCTATTTCCTTTAATGTTGTTAAGAATGCATCCATTAACTCTTTAGGCATATCTTTAATAAATCCTACTGTATCGGTGATTAAAACTTTTTTATTAATATCTGGAAAGGATATAAAGGAAGTTTTTGTGTCTAGTGTTGCAAATAGCTGATTAGATATAAGAGTATCTCTCTTCGTTAATTTCTTTAAAAGAGAAGATTTACCTACATTTGTATAACCTATCAATGCCACTTTTAAGATATTAGGATTTCTATTCCTCTTCTTTCTCTGCTCCCTTTTATTTTTTTCTATCTCCTTTAATTCTTTTTTTATTTTTGAAATCCTTCTTTTTATATCTCTAACTTTTATTTCACCTATTTTTTCACCGGCACCTTTTATCTTACCTCTTCCACCTATTCTAGATAGCTCTTTTCCTTTTTCTCCATAAATTCTAGGAAGTTTATGTGTAAGCATAGCCAACTCAACTTGAAGTTTTGCCTGTTTAGTTTTAGCCCTTTTTTCAAATATTTTTAAGATTAAATCTGTTCTGTCTAAAATATCAACATTAGTAATATCTTCTAAATTTCTTATTTGGACTGGAGAAAGTTCTGCATCAAAGATAACAGTATCAGCCTTTATACCTTCAGCTAACTCCCTTATCTGATTTGCCTTACCTTTCCCAATATATGTTGAAGGGTCAGGCTGTTCCTTTATTTGATAAATCTTACCTAATGTTTTTCCTCCCACAGCTTTAACTAATCCTTCTAGCTCAATTAGAGAGTTTTTTACCTCTTTTTCTTTTTTATCTCTTGTTTTTATTGAAACTAATATCGCTCTCATACTCTCACCAACTTAAAATCTTTTTTCCACCTGAAAGACCAATTTCAAGTTCTTTTCAGAATATAATTTATTGATTAAAATCCATCCTGCAATAAAACCTCCTATATGAGCATACCAAGCAACTCCTCCAACTGTTGGTGGAGCTGCTATTGCAAAAATTAACTGTATAAAAAACCAATAACCGATGAAAAACCAAGCTGGTAGTATAAAAGGCATAAATATGAAGGGTGGTATTACAGTAATTACTCTAGCTTCAGGATAAAGTTTTACATATCCAGCTAAAATTCCACTTATAGCTCCAGAAGCTCCAATCATTGGTATATCTACACTTCCAAACATTAAACTTATAGATGACTGTAAAAATCCCGCTGTAAATCCTGATAAAAAGTAAAAGAGTAAAAATTTAATCTTTCCTAATGCATCTTCAACATTATTTCCAAATATCCATAGAAAAAGCATATTTCCAAATAGATGTGAAAAATTTCCATGAATAAACATTGAGGTTATAACTTTATCAATTCGTAGTGAAAATATATCTGTAGGTAGTAAACCGTACTTATAAACAAAATGAATAAACTCTATATCAGATAAGGTTAATTCATACATAAATACTATTGTATTTATAATTATAAATGTTATAGTTAAAATTGGTGTTTTTCTAGTTGGTATATCATCTTTTATTGGTATCATTCTTTATCTCCAAAAATTATAAAAATATTTCTTCTCCAAAATTAGTTAAATCTATAAATTCATCTGAAATTTCTATTAACTCATTTGCGGCAGTCTGTTTAAATGCGACTATCTCAACCTTAACTCCCTTTGTGTGTAAATATCTTACTAAATCTGTAAAATCTCCATCACCACTTATTAGTATAGCAACATCTATCTTTTCAGATAGGGCTATTGCATCCATAGCTATTCCCATATCCCAGTCAGCCTTAATTGTGGTCCAGAGATTACCGTTATCATCAAATCTTTTGAATATTTTTGGCTCCTTAACTTTTACTTGATAACCTATACTCTTCAGTGTATTAATAAAGCCTTTTTGCTCTACTCCTTTAAGTCTAACAAGATAGGCTATAGCTCTAATTAATACTCTATCCCTTAAAACTTTGTTTAAAACTGCTTCAAAATTTACCTTTCTACCAAATGCATCCCTAGCAGAGTAATATAAATTCTGTATGTCTAAAAATACTGCTACTCTTTGGTTTCTAAATAGTTTATTATTTTCCCTTTTTAAATCTCCCATCATAACTCCAACTTAATTTTGAATTAAAGATAATTATATTTAAATTTTGTTAATTGTATAAAAAATATTATTGAGGAGAAATTTAAGTGAGATTAAAGGATATTTTAGAGATAACAAATGGAAAAGGAATAAATATTAAAACTTTAGATAAAAAAATTCATAAATTTTGTATAGACAGTCGCAAAATTGGAAAGGGAGATTTTTTTGTTCCTATCGTTGGAGAAAAATTTGACGGTCATAATTTTATTAGTGAAAGTATAGAAAAAGGGGCAATTGGATATTTTACAGAAAGGGAAAACCTAAAATATCCAAACGGTATTTTAGTAAAAAACAGTTTGGAAGCTCTAAAAAAGATAGGAAGTTATAAAAGAAAAAATTTAAGCTCTACAGTGGCTATAACTGGAACAGCTGGGAAAACTACAACGAAGGAGCTTACTAACTTTATCCTTTCAAACTTCTTTAAAACTTATGCAACAACAGGTAATCTAAATAATCATATAGGATTGCCCTTAACTTTAGCAAATATTGATGAAATCTCAGAAATAGGTATATTTGAGCTTGGAGCTAGTAAAATCGGAGATATAAGAGAGTTAATTGAAATATCTAACCCTGACATAAGAGTTTTAGTTTCTGTTGGATATGCTCATACGGAAGGTTTTAAAAGTTATGAGGGAGTTTTGAAGGGTAAAGGGGAAATTTTTATTAACAGTGATATGAATGTTTTACCTTTTAAACTAAATAAGTATTACAAGCTTAAAAACTGTATTACCTTTGGAGAAGAGATAGAGGCAGATATAAAGGTTAGTAATATTAAAATTACAAAAGATGGAACTTCTGGAACTGTAAGCTATAAAAATGAAAAAATTGAGTTAAAACTTCCACTGTTTAATAAAGCTATCTTTTATAATATCTCTGCAGTAGCTGGGGTTTTACACTATTTAAATATAAATCCTATAAAACCTTTAGCTCTATTAAAGGATTTTCAACTTCCATACGGTAGGGGGAGACTAATAAAACTAAATAATTTTCAAATAATTGATGATAGCTATAATGCTAATCCTTTATCAGTTGAGAATGCTATAAAAACTTTAAATATGATACCGACAAAGAAGATTTTAATCTTAGGTGATATGTTAGAGCTAGGAGAATTATCTGAAAACTTACACAGAAATATTGGCAAGTTAATTTTAAAAACTGATATAAATACGATTTTCCTTTATGGAAATGAAACTAAATATATATATGATGAGATAAAGGCTCATAAATTAGCTTATTACTCTGATAATAAAGAAGCTCTTTTAAAAAGACTTTTAGATTATTTAAAAAGTGATAAAGAATATAAAACAATTTTAATAAAAGGCTCTAGAGGAATGAAAATGGAAGAGTTTTTAGAGCATTTGATAAACTTTTAACTTTTTTCTTTTACTCAAAAAACTTTTTCCTAATTTGTGGGTCAACTTTAGCTAAAAGAATATCAGCAATTAGATTTCCTATAATTAACATTATGGCTCCTATATACAATCCGCCCATCACTACATATAAGTCTTGAGATAAAACTGCATCTAACATAAGTTTTCCCATTCCCGGCCAGTTTACTATAATCTCAACTAAAGCAGCTCCAGATAGAAGATTAGCTATCTCAAATCCAAGTAATGTTATAAATGGATTTATCGCATTTCTTAATGCATATTTAAATATTATCTTTTTTTTAGGAATACCCCTAGCTATTGCAAACTTTACATATTCTGAGTTTAAAGCCTCAATCATTGCACTTCTCATAAGTCTAACGAGACCAGCTAAAGAGCCTATAGCTAAAACTAATGCTGGTAAAGAAACATGCCATAAACGGTCTAAAAATTTTTCTAATGGAGGTAAAGCCTCATAATCTGGAGATGTTGCCCCACCTGTTGGAAAAATTCCAGTTTTAACTGCAATAAATAAAAATAAAAATGCTAGAAAGAAGTTAGGTGTGGACATAAATGTAAATGAGGTCAGCTGAATAACTTTATCTACAAATCTGTTTTGATAAATTGCTGACAAAATACCTAATGGAATAGCTAAACTCCACGCTAAAACTGCGGAAGTTATAGACAGAAAAAGTGTATTTGGAATTCGCTCTTTTATTAAATCTATCACAGGTATGTTATAGCTGAATGAATAGCCAAAATCAAATCTTAGAGCATTCCATAACCATTTAAAATACTGAACTATTAAAGGTTGGTCTAATCCATAGGTTTTTTTTAACTGCTCTATAGTTTCAGGTGAAATCTGTGGATTCATCTTTAACGAGGTTAGATAATCACCGGGAGCCAGATTTATTATAAAAAATGAAATAAAAGTGATACCAAAAACAAGTGGTATCATCTGAAGAAGTCTTTTAAGAATAAATAAAAACATATCTATTAGTTAGGTTTCTCTTGAGATTTGTCTTTTTGTCTTTTTAAATCTTCTTCAGCCTGTTTTACAATGTTTTTCATCATTTCAGCTATAAACTCACCTCTGTTTAAGATAGTGTGGTATTTAAAAACTTTATCTCTGCCTGCTTTAGCTATAGCTTCTCT
>JALSPY010000245.1 GCA_026985705.1 Hydrogenothermaceae bacterium
AAAGATATTGCATATCATCATGGAGATTTATCAAACTTAGTTCATCCATATGTTGAAAAAAAATTAAGGGAAAGGTTTAAGATATGAGAAGTATAAAAAATTTTTTCTTAGTTTTACTATTATTATTTCTGTCAAACTGTGGATATAAAGCGATAGATTTTTCAGAGAGGAAAGCAACTGGAAAGTTAGATAAGGTTTTTTGTTTAGAAAGAATAAAAATGTCTTCTCCTGAGGCTAAATTAACGGACACACTTTACAGATATATATCCTCTGCGATTATATCTTCAGGATATAAACTTGAATGCTCTAAAAATACAAACAGATATATAAAACTGCATGTAAACAGTATAAGAACATATCCAATAGGTTATTCAAACTCTTTAAGGGCATCTGTGTATAAGGTTGTAATAAACACAAATTTAAGATTGGAAAATAGAAAAAGGGAGATACTTCTTAACAAAGATATTTTAGAAACAACCCAGTTTTTTGGTTCAGGTTTAAGAGCTGATATAGAAAAGAGATATGCAATGGAAGAAATAGGACAGCTTTTAGGATTAAGAATTTTTTCAATAATAACTAATATAGAAAACATAGAAAATGGCAAGTAAAAGTTTAGTAAAAATAATAAAATCTCCCAATTTAGATAATTTAAAGGAAGTTATTCTAATTTATGGAAAGGAAGAATATTTAAAATTACAATTTTTACAAGCCATAAAGAAAGATAATAAAAATCTCAATATTCTATGGGGAGATGAGTTAGAGCTAGAAAAATTAATATCTCTATTTTCTTCAAATTCTCTATTTTCATCAAAAACAGTTGTTGCAGTAAAAAATTTTGAAGAATTTATAAAAAAGTTAAAAAAAGATGAGTTAAAGAGGTTTTTAGATTTTTGTATTAAATTACCAAAAGGCAATAAGTTAATACTGATTTCTAAACTTGAAAAACTTCCATCTAAAGAGCCTTATAAAACGCTTCAAAATGCAGGAGATGTTCTAGCTTCAACACCATTAACAGAAAAAGGATTTACAATTTCATTAAAAAAGAAATTTATATCTGAAAATATAGAGATATCAGATGAGCTTTTGGTTTATCTGGCAAGTCTATTAAAAAATGACCTGTTATATGCTAAACAGGAGATAGAAAAACTTATTTTGTATATTAAAGATAAAAACAAAATTACTAAAGAAGATATAGATAGGGTAATATATCCTAAAGTAGAAGAAAGTATATTTAATTTTATACATAAATTCTTTACTAAAGATATTGAGTGTTTAAAGATATTAAGAGCTCTCTTAGATACTGGTTATCACCCTTTTGAGATACAAAGCTTAATTTTATATCAGGGAAATAAACTTCTTTTATATAAAACTCTTAAAGGAAGAAAATCAGAAAAACAGATTTTTTTAGAACTTGGATTAAAGTTTCCATTCCAAATTAAACAGTTAAAAGAAGAGGATAAAAAATTTTCAAGGGAAGAGTTAATAAATCTTATTAAAGATTTGTATATGTTGGAAGTAGAGCAAAAGGTTTTTTATAAAGATATAAATAAAAGTTTAGAGAGTTTCATTTTAAAATTTCTAATTGAATAATAGTAAATCTTAATTTAAACGCGAATTTGAAAATTAAAGTAAAATAATGAAATTATTTGCAAAGATAGAGTTGTTAAATCAAATGAAAGTATCTTTCCTTTTCCATTAATAATCATGTGTAACTTAAAGCCATAAAACCAGCCAACCGTATCTTTACCTCTCTTTGCTAATCT
>JALSPY010000246.1 GCA_026985705.1 Hydrogenothermaceae bacterium
CCTTTTCTTCCATCCATAAAGAAGAGCCTATAGCTATATCACTGACTTGAGCCAATCCGTCATAAAAGGGAGTAATACTAATTATATTATTTAGATTTATAAATAAACTTTTTAGATAGTTAGTTTCAAAATGCTCTAAAATGTCTTCACCAAAAATTATTAAATTTTTTATTCTTCCTTCAAAAATTAAAGAGATTATTTTCCTTAAATCGGTTAAATTTTCAATGTATCTATTTTGACCTATAAGATTTCTACCTGAAGACGTTATTAAAACTTTGCTTTTCTTTCTTATCTTTCCAAGTTTTCTTCCAATTATATAACTGTTTTCACCTTTAAATGTTGTAGCTGAATAGATAACAACTGTTTCGTTATCAAAATCAAACTCCTCTTCCCAATTACTATTTATTAAATCGTATCTAGAAAATTCGTATATTTCAGGATTAAATTTCTTTATTCTGTCTGCATTATATCCTATGTATATAATTTCTTTTTCGCTACCAAACTCTCTACCTTCGTAATACTGCTTATTAAACAGATAACTTAATGTAGGATTAACATTTGCAATATCTTCACCTACAACAATAATTCTTTTAGCATTAATTATATCTTCTTCAGATATAGCTTTATAATCTTCTCCAAACTCATCTTTAAAACCATCTAAAACCTGTGTATATGTTAAAGTCCCAACAGATGAAATTAAAACTCCTGTTTTTTTCTGTATTTCATTAATCTTTTGATAAACCTCATTTACACTGAAAGAAGAAACAATAATGGCAGTTTTATCTGTCTCTTCATTTATTAACTGTCCAATTTTCTCTATAGCTTTCTCTACAGAAATATTTTCACCATTCTTTATAGCACCTTTTAACCTGTTTCTTCTATATGTGTCATAACCTAGATAAGCACCAACACATATTTCTAAATCTGAAGTTGAGCGAATTCGGTATATATCTTTCCCATCATGGTCTATAGCAACAGGACAGTTCATACTACAAAAACCACAGTGGGAAATAGTTTCTTTTAAAAGCCAAGCTCTAGCATTATGTTTAAATGGTTTAAATATAATAGCCCCAACAGGACATATATCTACACAAAGCCCACAAAATTCACAGCTACTCTCTGTATCCATAGGTTTCTTATCGGGAGATATTAAAATCTCAAAGCCTCTCTCCTCTTGAAATAATGTTTTAGAGGCAACTACATTTTCACAGACACTTACACATCTTAAACATAATACACATCTATTTGATATAAACTCAAAAAAATCACTCTGCCAATCTTCCTCTGGTCTTACTTTATCAAACGGGGTAAAAGGAGTTATATTTTTTTGAGGACCATAATAAGTTCCCCAATTTTGTAAATCACACTCTCCAGCTTTATCACATATAGGACAGTCTAAAGGGTGTCTTGTAAATAACATCTCTAAGATAAAGCTTCTATCTTTCTTTACCTCTTCGTTTTCAGTTTCTATTTCCATACCATCGTAAACCTTTGTTCCACAGGCGATTATGGAGTTTTTCCATTTCTTGTCATAGACCAAACACATACGGCAACCACCAAAGATTGGCAGTTTAGGATGATAACAGAATGTAGGGACTATCTTATTAAGTTTTTTTATAGCTTCAAGGACAGTTGTCCCTTCTGGAACCTCTATAGTTTCGCCATCTATTGTTATTTTTAAATATTTCAATTTTTTTCTCCAAAATAGGAGTTATTGAAACTATTAGGCACACTTACAGGTAGCAATAGGTATAAAAATACTATCAAAAGATTAGAAAAAACCTACTACCACCCTGCAGTATGCCCAACTTGTCTTTCTACCTGTTATCTCCCAATATGTAGTTTAAATTATCTCCCCATTTATTTAGTTTTAAACTACATATTGCCAAAACGGAGACTCACAGGTTACTTTTAGCCTATGCATACAATCTAATATAACATCTTCTATCGGCAGAGCCGATTTCCTTTAAAATTTGTAGTGTATTTATATATATTCTTGTCTAAAATTTTATAATCAAATTATACAATTTGCAAGAAAATTTCTAGGATTTACAAACTATATAATCAAGAAAAACCTACTTTTTATTTTTATCTATAAAATCTTTCAATTCCTCTAAAAATTTTTCAGGAATATGTCCGTAGTTTACAGCAGCCATATATAAAGTTTCATGTTTCTTACAAGCACAAATATTGCAATACATATTCTTTGAATGAAAAAATTTCTGTGTAAATGGATACTTCCTTAAAACAGTCTGTATTGTTGTTTTTAAATCTATATCCTTCATATCTTTTATCCCTCTAAATCCTTTAAATTTTCTCTGTTAGCGTCTAATCCTAATGCTAAAGCTCCTAAAAATATTATAAATAGAACCTTTCCAAAAAAACCTAATATTTTTAATGTTTTTCCACTAACTTTTAAACTTACTTTAAATAGAAATTCTACTATCTTTATTCCTAAGTTTAACATCCTGCAATACTCCTTTTTTAAATTATGTTTAGAATAAAAAAATTATAAAACTATTGCTTAAATAAAAAAGTTTTTTTATCATTTTTTTAACATTAAAGATAGCTAGAAGATAATGGAAAAAAAGGAAGAAAACAATTTTATTATTTGGGGAAGAAACCCTATAATAGAAGCTTTAAGGTCTAATAGAAGTTTAGAAAAAATATTAATAGCCCATGATACACATCCTCCCAGAGAGCTTATCAGGTTAGCTGAAAAGAAAAGAGTAAAAGTTCAACGGGTTCCAAGGAAAAAAGTAGAAGAGTTAGCTAAAACAAAGAAAACTCAGGGAGTTGTAGCCTTATTAAGCCCAGTAAAGTATATTGATGAAAATAGATTAATTGAAGAGATAATATCATCTGAAGGTATACTGTTAATTTTAGACCATATAACTGATCCTCAAAATGTTGGCAATCTTATCAGAACAGCTGAAGTTTTGGGAGTTAACGGAATTGTTATTCCTAGAGAAAGAAGCTCACCTATAAATGAAGTTGTTGTTAAGGCTTCAACGGGGGCAGTTTTCCATCTACCAATAGCAAAGGTTGGAAGTTTAAAACAGTTTTTAAATAAATTTAAAAAAAGTGGAGGTTGGGTTGTAGCTGTAGAGAAAGGAGGAAAACCTATACATAAATTAAACTATCCTTTTCCTTTAGCTGTGGTTTTAGGTTCAGAAGGAAAGGGAGTTTCAAAATCAGTTTTGGAAACTTCTGATATTATTGCAACGATTCCAATGAAAGGTAAAATAACTTCTTTAAATGTATCTTCAGCAGGTGCAATAGCCTTATGGGAAGTAGTAAAACAAAAATTTAACTATTAGATAATAAATAACGAAAAATTTTTAAATTAATATGGTTTTAATCAGTTAGTTAGATTATACTTACTATTATTAAAAACTATAAAGTTTGGAGGTTAAGAAATGGCAGATGACAAAATGAGTAGAAGGGATTTCCTCCTTTATGCAATGGGAGGATGGGCGGCTGTCGGTGTAGCAGGTGTTCTATATGCAATGTATAAAACTTGGGAGCCTTTGCCAGATGTAAAAGCTCAAGCAACTACAAAATTTGATTTATCTAAAGTTAAGCCGGGTCAACTAAAGGTTATATCTTGGAGAGGTAAACCTGTTTTCATTTTACACAAAACACCTGATATGAAAAAGTGCGATAATAGGACTATCGCAGGTGAATACACTGTTGTTTTGGGAATATGTACTCATTTGGGATGTATTCCAAACTGGGAAGCTGATAAGAAGATATGGCATTGTCCTTGTCATGGAGGGGAGTATAACGCTTGTGGTGTAAATATATTTGGACCACCTCCAAGACCATTAGAAATACCACCATTTAAGCTTGAAGGTAAAACTATAGTAATCGGTGAAGAAGGTCCAGAGTACAAAAAACTAATGGGACAAGCATAAAAGGAGGAAAGGAAAGATGGAGAAAAAAGGTGGATTTATTGAGTGGTTAGATAGAAGATTAGCTATAACTGCTGTATGGCGGATTATGATGTCCGAATATTATCTTCCAAAGAATATAAACTTTCTGTGGAGTTTTGGTGTCTTAACAATGCTAGTTTTTGCAATACTTGTTGTTAGTGGAATATTCCTCTTAATGTATTACAAACCAGATGCTAAATTGGCTTTTGACAGTGTTAACAAAACTATAATGATGGATGTTGCTTTTGGTTGGGTTTTTAGACATACACACGCAGTAGCCGCATCAATAATGTTTTTAGTTTTATACATACATATTGCTAGAGGAATGTATTACGGTTCTTATAAAGCTCCAAGGGAAGTAGTTTGGATAACTGGATTTTTACTTTTTGTTCTTATGTCAGCAACTGCTTTTACAGGTTATCTATTACCTTGGGGACAGATGTCTTACTGGGCAGCTCAAACAATTACGACATTGTTTGAAAAAATACCATTTATAGGACCTGACTTAGTTATATGGATTAGAGGAAACTATATCGTTGCAGATGCTACATTAACAAGATTTTTCGCATTACATGTAGTATTCTTACCATTACTATTAATAGTAGTTACTGCCATTCACCTATACGCAGTTAGGATTGTAGGCTCTAACAATGAAGATGGTATTCCTATGACTAAAGAAGAGAAGAAAGTTAAAGGTATTCCTTTCTGGCCTGTATTTATGGCAAAAGAATATTTCGTAATGTCAGTATTCTTACTATTTTTCTTCTACTTAGTGTTCTTCAATTATGATTTTGCAATGGACCCAATTAACTTCCAACCTGCAAATATACTTCAAACACCACCTCATATCTATCCTGAGTGGTATTTCTTAGCTTACTATGAGGTTTTAAGAGGTTTCTTCTTTAGCCAAAATTTAGGCTTAATAGCATTTGTTGCGTCAATGTTTATAATCCTATTTATGCCTTGGTTAGACAAATCACCTATAGTTAGTGGTAAACACAGACCTTTATATAAAATAGCTTTCTGGGTATTTATATTAGATTTCCTATTCTTAACAATACTTGGAAAATTACCTCCAACAGGGCTTTTTGCATGGTTAGGATTTGTAGGTAGTATAGTATTCTTCCTATTCTTTGCAGCACTGCCAATAATTTCCAAAATAGAAAAAAGTCAAGTTGAAAGGGCTGGGAGGTAGAGGAAGATGAAAGAGTTAAAAATATTAGCAGTAATAGTTATATTAGTTCTTATTGGTTATTTGGGAATAGAGCCGTTAGCTCACGGTATAATGCATAAACATGTAGAGGAGGCTATAAAGAAGTATAATCTTCCAGATTTTAAATTTTCCGATTTAGACCCTTTACCATCTGGTATTACTGGAAATGCTGAAGCAGGTAAACAAGCGGTTCAACAATTTTGTGTATCCTGCCATAGTTTAAAGAAAGAAGGAATAAATGCTCCTATGCCTCCTCAAGCAGCAGCTCAATCATTTGGTGTAGTTCCACCAGATTTATCTAATATAGGAGGAATATTAGATAAGAAATATCTATACAATTTCTTAAAAAATCCTCAAAAAGCTACAGAAAATCCTAAATTTGCTATGCCAGCTTTAGGATTAAGCGACCAACAGATAATGGATATAATTGCATATCTTAAATCTATAGCTAAGAAAGATATGAATGGTGAAGATGTTGTTAAAGAAGGTTGTGTGAGATGCCACTCAATCAAATATCAAAAGATATCTGCTCTTTCTCCACCAGATACTATGAAAAAGTATTTAGGAAAAGTTCCTCCAGATTTATCTGTTATCTATAAAGCTAAAGGAGAAGAGTATTTAAATGCTTTTATAAACAAACCACAAGCAATCATACCGGGAACTGGAATGCCTAGAGTTGGTTTAAGCCAAGAGGCTCAAGAAAAAGCTATAGCATATCTAGACAGAATATCTGACCCTCACAAAGAACAGAGACAGAAGGTAGGTTTAATCGTTTTAGGTTATCTTCTCGTAATGGTAGGTTTAACTTTTGCTTGGAAGAAAAAAATATGGAGAAATATTCATTAATTAAATCTTCTTTTCCTTTTCTTCCTTTTTTATCTTAATATTTTTCTGTTATGATTTGAGAATTCAAATGATTACAAAATGGAAGAATTTTTATCTGCTATAGAGAGATTTTTAATAAACACACCACTAAAAATTTATTCAAAGGGACTGAGTATAAAAAATAAAAATCTTATAGAGTTTGTTTACAAAATTGGAGATATTATAAAAGCTTATGTAAAAAGTGAGAATTTATACTTTAAAGACAGATATAAAGTTGTCATAAAATTTAATAAAAGTTATTCCATCATTGAGGACAGTAGTTGTGAATGTCCTTACTATCTAGAATATGGAAAAACATGTAAACATATAGTTGCAAGCTTACTGTATCTAAAAGATATTTTAAGGGATAAAAATAAAGAAATAACAATTGATAATTTTCTAAAAAGTTTATCTCCTGAAGAAAAAGATAATCTTTTAAAAGATTTAATAATATTCAACCAGACAATTTATGATGAATTAATGGAAAGATTTAATATAAAAATTATTCTTTTTGAAAAGAAGGGAGATATTTTTAACGAAAATATAGAAAGGAAATATAGAAATCTCTTTAAAAACATATTTAGCAATCTTATAAATAGTATATCTAAATATGGAAATTGGTATATAGATGAAGGATTAGAAGACTTTGAAGCACTATACAAAATGAAAGAGATTTTTAACAGTATAACTACTATAAAAGAAAAATTTATATTTTTAAAAATATTTTTTAAAAATTATTTAGATTTAATATATCTAGATGAAGATATTTTTTACAACATAAATGATTATTTTTTAGATAGCATAAATAAATTCTTTATTGAAAGATTTAAAGAAATTTCTAAAGAAGAGGAAATTAGAAAAAAAGTTTTAGAATTCATATGTAGAGAGTTAAATTTTAATATATATCCAGAGTTTGACGAAGTATCTCTGTTTAAAACTATGTTGGAGGTTGCAGAGGATAGAGAAGATTATGAAATTTTACATAACTGTTTAAAGTTTTATAATATAGAAAATTTAGAAATATTAACTCCAATATACAAAGTTTTAGATATTAGCAAATACTTAAAGATTGTTAAAGATAATAAATATACATCTTCCTATATACAGAGAGATTATGTAGATTATCTTATCAAGAATAGGGCTTCAAAGGAAGACATAAAATACTTTCTGTATGATATTAAAGACAGTATCAAAAGTAAAGAAAATCTAGAATACTTTTTAAAACTAGATAAAGAAATAGTAGATATAATTTTAAAAAAAGCGTTTTATAGAAAGTTGATTACAGAATTTTACGAGCTAAAATACTTGAAAGATTTAAAGGATTTACTTAGTGAAGGAGATTGGAAAACTGAAGCTTTAAGATTGGAAAAGAAATTGTTAAAGACACCAATTTATCTTATAGGTTTTTATATCTTTGAAGGGAATTTAGATTATGCAATAAAAACTTTAAAAAATCTGAAGTTTGAAACTTTAGGTGATGCCCTTGTTAGATATATGGAATATTTTAGAAATGAAAAGTATATAAAAGATTTTGCAAGTATGTTATATGAGTATGTAGTTTATGCCATTAATTTAAGAAAAAATAGAGAAAGCTATACAAGGACTATGGATTATCTAGAACAGTTTTTAAAATTTCCAGAGTTTAGGATATATATTTTAGAAATATTAAATAGACTAAAGGAAAAATACCCTAAGAGATATGCTTTACATGAAGAGATAGAAAAACTTCTGGAAAGAATATAATTATGTAGAGTGTTTTTTTGTTTGTGTAAATTTACAATACAAAGTAATTTAGAAACATTTTTACACAGTTTTG
>JALSPY010000247.1 GCA_026985705.1 Hydrogenothermaceae bacterium
TTCTAAAGTTTTTGCTGTTGCCATAGTTTTTGTACCCCCGTAATTTAATTAATAATTTATATTCCGTTAATTAATTTTAATGAATATTATTTTGATTTTAAATATTTAAATTAGTTTTTTTTCGGCAAGATATATATTTTTATATTCTATATAGTTTTTATAGGATTTTTCTAAATATTTAATTTCTTCTTCAGTTAATTTCCTCTTAAATTTAGCTGGAGAGCCTACCCATAGAGACCTAGGCTCAATCTTTTTGTTTGGAGTTACCAATGCACCAGCTCCCACTATACTTTCCCTTCCTACAATTACACCATCCATAACTGTAGCAGACATACCTATCAAACATCTATCTTCTATAACACAACCATGTAGCATTACCTTATGCCCTACAGTAATCTCTTTTCCTAAAATTGTTGGATGGGTTTTATTGGTGACATGAATAACTGTTCCATCTTGTATATTAGTTTTCTCTCCTATTCTTATATAGTTAACATCCCCTCTGATAACTGTGTTATACCATATACTACAATCATCACCTATTTCAACATCTCCTATGATAACTGCATTTTCAGCTATAAAAACATTTTTTCCAATTTTAGGATATTTACCTTTATAACCCTTTATTATTGCCATTATCTTTCCCTCTGTATTTTTTTATAAACTTATAACCAATAACAAAGTAAACTGCTGTTATTGACACCATTACTAATATAACAAAGGATAACTTTAAAATTTCCATTATTAACCTTTATATTCTGCCATTCCAGTTTCTGTTTCCCAAACAACAACTTTAACAACCTTTATATCTTCTAAAAGCCCAGCTTCTTTTAATTTCTTTTCTAAAAACTCATATATAAACTTTGCCAATGCTTCAGCAGTAGGACAAAAATCAACTACAAAGAGTTTCAAGAAACCAAAATTTTCCTTAAACTTTGGATAGAGTGGGTCATTTTTATCAATTATAAATGAGTGGTCTAACTGGTTATCTATTAAGTCCTTTAAAGCTGCCTTGATATGGTAAAAATCGATAACCATATCCTGCTCATTAAGTCTATCTGAGCCAACAGTTATCTCAACTTTATAACTATGTCCATGAATGTTTAGACATGGATTAGGTGGTATTTCCTTACCTAGCAGTTTAGAGCCTTTACCAGATAATAAATTCTGCTTCCAAACTCTATGCCCTGCTTCAAACTTAAATCTTTTCGTTATTTCATATTTCAAACTAACAGGCCTCCGCTCTAATAAGCTATCCTATAATTAAAAATTATAAATCAACAGTTAGATAAATTACCTAATGAATTTAATGGAATTTATTGTGAAGATTAAATATTAAGGTAGGCAGAAAAACATTTAAGTTTCCTGTAAATTTTTCTCTAAATTCAAATTTTTCTCTAAATGGTTAGTTTTACTTAAACCATGCTGAGTTTTTTCCCAATAGAAAGGTTTTGTAAATAGTTGCCATAGAGCTTTATAAGCAGCTATTGAGTGAAGTATCCAGTATACAGGATTTAAAAATGCATAAGGTAGCAATGTATATAGTTTTCTTTTGAATATAGGAAGTAAATTTAAGTAGATAGCCAGAAAGTTTCCTAAGGTTAAATTAATAAGGGCTATATAGTATACTTCAGGCGGGAATAGTGGTCTTACAAGCTCTGTTCTAGTTATTAACCAGTATATAAAGATAATCCAAAGAATAGGATTTACTAAGAATATAAATGGAGTTCCTCCAATTAACATATTAAATGATAAAAACCCTTTAAAACCTGCATTTTTAATGAGTTTTATTGGCTCTCTCATATAAACTAACCAAGTCTGCATATATCCTTTTATCCATCTAGACCTTTGTCTAATCCAGTTTCCAATTTTAGAGTTTGCTTCCTCGTAAGTTGTGCTATCAATAACTCCAATTTTATAGCCATTTAAATAAGCTCTCATTCCTAAATCTGCATCTTCTGTTGTGTTGTAGGGGTCCCATCCTCCTAATTCTATAAGTTTATCAGTCCTAAAATGGTTAGAAGTTCCTCCGAGTGGAATAGGTAAATTGAATTTAGATAATCCCGGCAGCATATAATCAAACCAGTATGAGTATTCAAGTGTAAACATTTTAGTAAGAAAGTTTTGGGATGTATTGTAGTAATTTAGATGTGCCTGAAAACATATATACTTTTCAGGAAATACTTTAAATGCTGAAACTGAAAGTTTTAACTGGTTAGGCTCTGGTATATCCTCAGCATCATATATCACAAGATATTTACCCCTAGAAAATATAAGCCCATAATTGCAAGCTTTAGGCTTAGTCTTCGGTTGATAGTTAGGGACAATGATAGGTATAAAGTTATACTCTTTAAGAGCTGGATTTTTTAAGGTTTTTTCTACACTCTCTATTGTTTCTTCGTCATCTTCCTCAAGAAGAATTAAAATCTCCATTCTGTCTTTAGGATAATCAAGTTTAGAAAGACCCCTTAAAAGCTCTTGAACTACTTCTTTTTCTTTGTAAACTGGAATTAAAATTGTGTAAAAAGGTAGCTCTTCATTTTTAAGTTTTTTTGCTTCTTTCTTTAGCTTTTCCCCTGATGTGTCAAACTCTCCAAAGAAACTTAAAAAAAGTTTATAACCAATAAATAAAATATAAAAAATCTGTATAAAAAAATTTGTTATTACTAAAGTTTTTAAAGCATCTAAATAAAGTCCATATACAAAAATCAATAACACTAAGCCAAGTATCAAAGCTTGTGTCCTAGAGAAAACTGTATAAGCAGTTTCTTCTTCAGGTCTTGGATTTATTCCTTCTAATGTTTTTTCCCTTATCTGTTTGTCGTAAACTCTCTTTACCAACTCATCAAAAACCCGTTTATCAACCCATATATAATCTATATTTTTAGGAGAGAATATTTCTTTATAAATCAATAAAGCTTCCATCAAGTAGGGGACTGTTGAGACTAAAGTTAACTTTCCATCTTTAAATTTTATTGGAAATGTTTCCGTATTTATTACATCATTTATATCAACTCTGTTAGCAACTTCACTATCTACATCTAAAAAATTATCTGGAATTTTTAAAATAGGTGAGGAGGAAGGGATAGTAATTAATTTTAGTTTATAAAATTCGGTAATTTTCTCTATTAGTTTTTCATATGGAACATATTTAAAGATTTTTGTAATTATATCTATATAATTTAGTCTATTTTCCTTTCTATACTCAGAGACTTTATCAAACTGCTCAACATCTAGAATATCTTCAACAAGTAAAAAATCCTCAAAGTAGGTTATCTGTTTCTCCATCTTCGTCTACCTTATCTGTTTTTTCTTGTTTTAACTAACTTTCTAATCACAAATATCTCAAATAGAATTACTATCCCTGCAAGTATAGAGATTATTACTACTTTATAGTTATTCCAATAGTAAATTAGACCTTTTTCTGATACATACTCAACATTTATATAGTCTCCTATGTTATAAACTGAGTAATCGTCATAGTTAAATAAAACTAAATTTCCAAGTAAACTATTTACATTTATAGGATTAAATAGTTTTATACCTTTAAGTATATCCGGTGAGTTTATATAAGAAACTACCAATGTTGGTTTACCTTCATAATCTATAACTTCCATAAAGCCAACACTTTCATTTGAGCTTAATCTAAATAACTGTTTGCCTGTTTGTATATTGAATATGTTGAAACCTTTGTTATCTACTTTTAGAGGAACATTTCTATCATTTAAAACTTTTTGAGCAGTTTTATTATTTAAAAACATAATTATATAGTCATATTGAGATGGAGGAAGCTCTGACAGTTTTGAATAAACATCTAGCTTTGAAATATTCGGGTTTATCTTTCCTAATATTTCTAGTAAGTAAGATGCTGAATTTAAAACTAGCTTTTCATCTACAACAACGGCAACCTTTCCATTAACTATATTTAAGAAATCTCTAACTTTAGAAACTTTCTTTATTATGCCATTCCATTTAAGATAACTATTACTATCAAGGGAAACACTTATCTTAGGAACTGTCCCTATACATCTGTCGGACGATGGATAATAACCAACTTTAACATCTATTTTATTTAAACCAGCTCCCAATAAAGATTTAGGTATATCTATAATTAAACCTTTTCTTTCTGTAGAGTTTTCCTTTAGTTGATATGACTTTACTAAACTGTTATTAACATAGACCTCTAAAAATGCTCTATCATGCTCATTGATAGCTGAGTGGGATATAAACATATTAAACTGTAATTTATCAGGTAGACCTCCTAATTTTGCTGTATTAAAAGGAATATAAAAATCCATTAAACCTACTCCAGATAAAGTTAAATTGCTAATTCCTAACTTTTTAAGTGTAATAATATTTTTATTTATTCTCTCCTGATTTTGATTTACATAACTGTTATTTAATTTAGAAACTAAGGCAGATTTTAAAACGAAGTTTGCAACTATATCAGGATTACCTGTGGTTAATACAAAACCTTTAGATAGCTTTTCAACTTGTGTAAAACTTCCGTTATCTTTAAAGTATATTATCTTCTTTGGAATGCTCATATCTTTTAAAATATCCACATCAGCTTTTATCCAATTTGTTGCAGAAGGTATATAGTAGAAAAATTTTAATGATTTTATATCAAGTTTATCTATATAAAAACTTTTACTGTAATCAAAAAAGAAGGTTTTAATATCCCTTTCCTTTGTATCCTTTAAAACATAAAAACCGGAATTATAAGGATTTATTTTTATATAAATATTTTTAGCATTTATATCATCACATATATTTCTACCTACCTTTATATCTCCCTCTATAGAAATTTTAATAAATTTTCTATCTTTAAAATCTTTAAGTGGTATTTCTATTTTTCCAATATAACCAAAATCTTTAAGTTTAAGTAGTTTGACTATTTTATCGTTTATCTTAACCGATATAATACTGTCTTCTTTAGCAATAGGAGATATTTCAATATCAAAAACTGCTTTTCCAGCTATAAATGTTTTATATACAGGGAAGTATATCTGAAAGTATGGATTACTTCCTTCGATGTATATATCGTCATAATATCCAAGCTTAGATAGGGGAATATACTTTCCTTCTGCCACTATGCTTTCCATATCTAAATTACAATTTTTACCATCTGCAGATAGAGTTATTACTTCGTATCTATTATTCCTTTTATCTATCCAAAGAGGAAAACTTTCTGTGTTTAGACTTTTAGAAAAAGCCTGTTTAAGCTCCTTTGTTTTAAAGATAGTTCCACATTTTAACTCTTTCCCGTTAGCGAAAGAAAATCCACTAATTAGCAGTGGAGCTGTAAGAAAGATTAATGTTTTTAAATATAATGACTGTTTCATTTTCATACCAAACATAATAACCCTCCAAATAACCATATTTTGCTGTTGGAAATTTCTTTAGAAATTTATCTGTTTTATCCTTTTTGTTTACGACAATAATATCTACACTATTTTTAGGATTTGCATAAAAATAAACAAAATCAAACTGATATGGAAAGATTATGTTATTTACATCTCCGTAAAAAACTACCAAAGGATATAATGTTTTATCATCTAAAATTATTTTTCCTTTTAAATTTTTCAAAACTTTAGAGGCATTATACATATCAACTAACTCTTTATCCTTCTGTATAAATGGTTTAAAATCTATTTCCTTAAGAGTAAATCCAAATGCCAAAGCTAAGCTTAATATTGAAATATTCATCTTTAGACTTAAATATCTATTTTTTGTATCTACTATTGATATAAGTGGTAAAAGTGAAAATATTAGGAAATAGTAAACTGGAACTCTACCTGAAAAGTAATAAATTCCTGTAATAAATAAAATTCCTGATATTAGGTGAATAACTCCAAAAAATTTCTTTCTTGATAAAAATGGAATTACTATAGATGGAATAACTAAATACCAGTATTTCAGCATATCTTTAAGTGTAGCTGTTAAAGAGAGGAAAAAGTTAGAAAAATACTCTGTAGGATAAAATCCAAAAGTTAAGTATTTATTGTAAAAGTCAAAAACAAATCTCTCTGTTATTAAAAAGTTAGTAAACATATAGAAGAAGATAAAAAATAACGTTGGTGTTAAAAGAATTAAAACTATATTCCATAATCTTTTTATATCTAAGGTTTTTTTGTATCTTAGATATTTTAAGATATCGCTGATAATTGCTATTAATATAATTCCGAAAATCGCAAATATAGACCTGTAATCTACTAAAAATGTGAAACCAAGTAGAAAAGAGCCTAAAAATAGATATACATACTGTCTAGATTTAATATATAGAAATACATATATGGAAAATAAGGATACTAAAAACACTAATAATGTTAATGTGAAAATGTAGTTTTTAAATGCTGTTAAGAAAAATAAGGGATTAAATATAACCAATGATATTATGATTATCTCTCTCCATAGGTTTAAAGGTTTCTTTGATATATAGAAAAGCAAAGTAAAAATAAGTAATGTTGATATTAAGGCAGTTAATAACGGTATATTATGAATAAAAAGATTAAGAATATAAGGTAGGACAGGTTTTACAATCCCATCACCTAACATCTGAGTATTTTCTTTATAAAGAGTTATTAAGACTTTTTCCTTTATAAATAAAACATCTTTAGCTGGAAAAAATTCATTTAAATAACCACTTATAAAAAAGTAAAGGTTAAATAGAATTGTTAAAAAACCTATTGTATAAGCAGTATACTTCCTAAATTTTAACTCTTTCATAGCAGTTTTTAATAAAATTTATGTAATCTGAAATAATTAAGCTCTAATTTTCAAAACTCTTGCCAAACTCCTACAAAGATATGATTACCTGCTCCGGTATTTCTACTGTATAGATTTATAGAAAAACCTCCCACTAAACTTGTTCTTCTACTTAATTTGTATCTAAATATGTTATACATCTGTAGAAATCTCTGTTTAGGATTTATTGTAAATCTACCTTCAGGTTTACCATTTAAACCATACCAAAAATCAAATAGTGCAATATACTCAAAATTATTTACAGGCTTTATTCCAATCATTAAAACATCTCTAAAGAAATTAACATCATTTTGATATTTTCTATAACCTATTTGATTATCTATATAAAATTTATTCTCATATACTCCCGTTAACAAGGATAATTCAACTCCAAATTTACCTAAAGATATATAAGGTTTTTCATTCTTGTTATAAAATCCCGGTATAATTCCAGTTCCTTTAACAGAAACTACATAATCGTTATTTTTATATAATCGTTTTTGCAGACCTAACTCAAAATCTCCAATTCCAAAAGAGTTGTTTCCAGATTGATTTAGATAATCCAAAGCCGTTTGAAATGTCAACATCAAATCATTTCTTAACCCATACTCTAAGTATAGATTCATCTCATGCTTATGAAATCTATCAGTCTTAAATTTATTTCCAGAGTTATCATAGTAAGTGTTAGAAGTATAGTAGTAATATGTTAAAGTTAATAATCCTCTTCCCTCTTCTCTAGTTAAGGAAGCTCCATAACTTTGTAATCCTGTTAATAAGCATATTCCTAATACAGTTATATTTGCTCTTTTTAACATTCTATTTCCATCTATTAATTATTACTTATGGTTATAAATCTATCCTATATTTTAAATTTTTCCATTAAATTTATGTGAAAATTATTTATAAGTATATAACTTAAAATCAGTTCTATAAGCACTTAACTTTGAGAGTGTTAAAAAAGTCTAAAAAACAGAAATAAAGCAGATAAAAAAACGATGAAATAGAAAAGCAAAAAAACAAAGTCTTACGAGCAAATACAAGTTGTAAAGTAAAAAGCCAACTAATACATATC
>JALSPY010000248.1 GCA_026985705.1 Hydrogenothermaceae bacterium
ATTCCCGGGACCTGGGCTTGCAATAAGGATAATAGGAGAAGTTAATGAGAATGATTTAAACATACTCAGGGAAGCAGATGCAATTGTTGTTGAAGAAGTAAAAAAAGCTGGGCTGTACAGGGAGTTGTGGCAGTCTTTTGCAGTTTTACTTCCTATCCAGACTGTTGGAGTTATGGGAGATTACAGAACCTATGAAAAAGTTATCGCTGTCAGGGCAGTAGAATCAACAGATGGGATGACAGCAGACTGGGCAAGACTTCCGTATGACCTTTTAGACAGAATTATGAGAAGAATAATAAATGAAGTTCAGGGAGTAAACAGGGTTGTTTACGATATAACTTCAAAACCTCCTGGAACTATTGAATGGGAATAAAAGGCTAACTTTCAGAAGATATGATTACTCTTCCACAGATGCCGTAGTAAAGCTCCTATTGGAGCTTTTTAATATATTATAAATCCTTAAAAAACCGGTAGTTAGATAGTTAGTTCAATGGAACATAGTGTAAAATAAAATATATGAGGTGCAAGTACTGTAATTCAGAAAGGATTGTAAAAAAAGGATTTAATTCAAAAGGGAAACAAAGATATTTATGTAAAACTTGCAGTAGAACGTTTGTAAAAGAAGCTGAAAGAAACTATTACCCTCACAACTATAAAGAACTAGCAATAAGAATGTTTTGTGAAGGAATGACAATGAGTGCTATATATCATAAATTTTTTTCTTTATTAGACATGATTACACATCCACTTGATGGTTGTTATAAAAAATAACGGTTTAATTAGAACAAAATATTCTAATTTGTGATGTAAATTAGGAACAGTACAATAATACTGGAGGAAGTTAAAATTTTACCCAAAATAAAAGTTATCGGAATAGGTGGTTGTGGTTCAAATATAGTGTCTAAAATGGCTAATACAGTAGAAAATATAGACCTATTGATTATTGACACTAATAAAAAATCTTTGGAAAAACATAATTTAAAAAATAAACTTCAAATTGGGAAAACTGGACTTGGAGCAGGTTCAAAACCAGAAATTGGTAAAAAAGCTTTCCAGGAAAGTAAAGAAGAAATAAAAAACCACTTAGAAGGTTATGACCTGATTTTTTTAGTATCAGGATTTGGAGGAGGAACAGGAACAGGAGTTTTACCTGAAATAGCAAAACTATCAAAAGAAATGGGAATACTGACCATATCAGTTATAACAAAACCTTTTGAATTTGAGGGAGTTATAAGAAAAAAAATTGCAGAGCAAGGTTTGAAAGAATTGGGAAACAATACTGATAGCTATTTAGTTATAGATAATAATAAACTTTCAAAAATAGCTAAAAATAATCTAACCTTTTTAGAAGCTTTTAGATTAGTTGATGAGTTTGTTTATAAGGTTATTAAAGAAATTGTCCAGCTTTTAACTATCCCTTCTTTTATAAATTTAGATTTTGCAGATTTTAGGACAATTATGGAAAGTTCAGGTAAAGCTGTTATCGGCATAGGAATAGGTAAAGGTCAAGATAAAATTGAAAATGTTATAAATACAGCCCTTTCGTCTGTTTTGTTAGAAGATTATGACATATCTGATGCAAATAAACTAATGCTTAATATAGTAGCTTCACAAGATGTTTCATACACTGATATAAAAATTTTGGTAGATAACCTCAAAGAAAAATTAAAATATAGAGAAAATACACAGGTTATATTTGGAGCTCGGATAGATGAAAATTTAGAAAATGAAATCAAGTTAACATT
>JALSPY010000249.1 GCA_026985705.1 Hydrogenothermaceae bacterium
ATAAACCTCCAGAAATCCTTCTATAGTCATATCCGTTTGAAAGTTTTTCAAAATTTTTTACCTTTACAATCCTTAAATTTTTCTTTTTATTTTTTAAATATTCATAAGCATCTCCTTCAAAATCAGGTGCTATCACAACCTCTAAAAATATCTCTGCTATAGCTTTAGCGGTGTTTAAATCAACAGTTCTGTTAAATGCAACAATGCCCCCAAAGGCAGATTTAGGGTCTCTTCTTAATGCTTCTCTGTATGCTTCCTCTAAATTTTCCCTTATGGCTACACCAGAAGGATTACTATGTTTAACAATTACACAGGCGGGTTCATCAAACTCTTTTACTAAATTTATAGCTCCTTCAACATCTAAATAGTTATTAAATGACATTTCTTTGCCATGTAAAACTTCACTTTCTGCAACAGTTAAGCCATCGTTTTCAACTGGAGATATATATAGAGCTCCTTCTTGATGTGGATTTTCTCCATACCTTAATATCTGTCTTTTTCTTAATGGAATAGATAACTCTTCAGGGAATTTTTCATTTATTCCCAGTTTTTCATTTAAAACTGTTGCAATGATACTATCATATAAAGCGGTATGTCTGAAAGCTTTTAAACTTAATCTTTTTCTAGTTTCGTAGGAAACTTCACCGTTTTTCTTTAATTCCTCTATAACCAATTTATAATCTCCGGGGTCAACAATAATCGTTGTATATTTAAAATTCTTTGCAGAAGCCCTTACCATAGCAGGACCACCAATATCTATATTTTCTATAATCTCATCTAGGTTTGCCCCTTTCTTTACCGTTTCCTCAAATGGATATAAGTTTATAGCGACAATATCTATAGGTATAATTCCTAACTCTTTTAACTGTTTCATATACTCTTCATTATCCCTTACAGCTAACAAGCCACCGTGTATTTTAGGATGTAATGTTTTAACTCTTCCTCCCATTATTTCAGGAAAACCTGTAATTTCAGAAACTTCTATTACTTTAATTCCATTTTCCTTTAAAACTTTTGCAGTTCCCGAAGATGAAATTATCTCAAAACCTAACTTTTCTAGCTCCCTTCCAAATTCTACAACTCCTTCCTTATTAGAAACAGAAATTAAGGCTCTCTTTTGCATTATATATGTTTCTCCTTTTATTAAATTTCAATTTCCTTAAAAATTATTATAAACAGTTATTTTATTTTTGATAAAAATTTATAGAAAAATTTTTTGCCTAAAACCCATTGCTAAAGCAATTGGATACAGGCGAAATGGCGTATGCCGTAAATTCGTTTTAGCATTTTTTTCAGTTTTAACTTAAAAGGCTTGCTTTTTTCGTGTCTTTACCATACCATAATAGTACGCTTGAAATAAAGAGTAATAAACATTCTAAATGGCAAACTGCTTACCATATAGCCTGGATACCTAAATATAGAAAGCCTGTTTTGAAAGGTAAAATATATATAAAATGGCTGATGAATATGGATTTGATATATTAGCGTTAGAAATAATGTCAGACCACATTCATTTGTCTGTATCAGCTCCTCCTAAATATTCACCTGCAACATTGGTTAAACTATTTAAAGGTATTACTGCGAGAAAACTATTTAAAGAATTTCCAGAGCTGAAAATAGAGCTAAATAAAACAGATAAAACAACACAAATAATACTTGGCTATATAACTTACCACGCAGGTAAACTCTGGAATGAAGCAAACTACCTTGTAGTTAATAAACTTGCCAAACCAAATAAATTT
>JALSPY010000250.1 GCA_026985705.1 Hydrogenothermaceae bacterium
TAATTTATCTATATCTATTCCCTTCTTTTCCTTCATGTCTGCGGCTAAAGGAGATGCTGGAACTTTAAATTGATATATTAATGCTTCTTCGTAAAACTGTCCCGTTAATTGAACTAAATCAAAGGTATCATTACATATAGGGTCGCAACCTGTTTCTATTGGTTTATAATAACCAACTTTATATCCAACATTTAAAAAAGCTTCAGCTAACAGTTTAGAAATAAATGTTTTACCTACCTCTGTATCTGTTCCAGTTATAAATATCTGTTTTTTTAGATTTTCCTTTATCATTCTTTTAAAAACCTCTAAATCCTTTCTATATCATCTAACTTTTCAATATTATATGTTTTAACTTTTCTGTTTATTCTTCTTATAAGACCTGTTAAAACTTTTTTACTTCCGATTTCAATAAATCTCTCAACTCCTTCACCTATTAAGAACTCTACAGACTGAACCCATCTAACAGATGAATAAAAATGTTTTGCTAGTTCTTTTCTTATTTCTTCTGCAGTTTTGATAGGTTTAGCTTCAACATTTGATATAACTGGGATTTTACTATCTCTTATTTCTATTTCATTTAAATATTTTTCAAACTCTTTAGCTTGCTCTCTTAACAATGATGAATGGGCAGGAACAGAAACTGCTAGAGGAACAACTTTTTTAGCTCCTTTTTCTTTTAAGACTTCCATTGCTTTTTCAACTGCTTCTTTCTCTCCAGATATAACGGTCTGCTCGTATGAGTTGTAATTTGCTATTTCAACAACTCCATTTGTTATATCTTTTAAAACTTTTTCTATATCTTCAGCCTTTAAACCTATTATAGCTGCCATTTTTCCATATCCTTCAGGAACAGCCTCTTGCATAAGTTTTCCCCTAATATTTGTTATCCATACTGCATCTATAGGGTCTATACTTTCAGCAACGGCTAAAGCTGTAAATTCTCCTAATGAATGCCCTGCAACAAAATCAGGGATTAACTCAGGTTTAAGTTTTTTTAAAGCCATATAAATTGAGTAAGAGGTTAAGACTAGTGCTGGCTGTGTGTATTCTGTTAAATTTAATTTTTTTTCATCTTCAAAGATGATTTTTGTTAAATCAAAACCTAACTTTTCATTTACTTTGTGATGAAGTTCTTGAACTTCTGGAAATTTCTCATAAATATCTTTTCCCATTCCTAAGGCTTGGGAACCTTGCCCCGGAAATACAAAAGCTATTTTAGACATCTAATACTCCCTTTCAGTTAAATTTTAAAAAATAATTATAAAAAATTTGTATTAATTAGTATAATTTTTTAAAAGGTCTAGAGGTTATAAAGGATTGACTAATTTAAACAGTGTCATAAAAGAAATAAAAGAATATGCTGATTTAGAAAATTATAGTGAAGCAGAAATTAGGCAAACGGTAATTTTGAAAATATTACATAGCTTAGGATGGGATATTTTTTCACCAAGAGAAGTTAAGCCCGAATACTCAGTAGAGGGCTACAGAGTAGATTTAGTTTTACTTCCTAATACGAGAAATAAAGTATTCATAGAATTAAAAAGACTAACTTAAATGCAAACCAAATAGCCAAAATTTCTAGAGAGGTATTAAAAGTATTTGGATATTCAGAAAATATTGTAAAGGTTGAAACTACTAAATGACTAAAATAGGGAGGTTTTTAAAAATTGAAAGAAAAACTAATAAACTATTTAATAGATTTAGTCAAAATAAATTCAGTTATTGGTAATGAAAAAGAAATA
>JALSPY010000251.1 GCA_026985705.1 Hydrogenothermaceae bacterium
TAAAAATTAAAGGGGAAGGTTATAAAGATATAAAGGGAGAAATAGGAGATTTATATCTAAAAATAATTCCTATTTAAAATCTAAGTTTCTATTAATCTAAGTGCGTACAGCAGTATAATTATAAAAGAGAAATAGAGATTAAAGAAAAACTAAGGTTATAATTTTTATTTAACAGTAAAAATATCTCTCAAAGAGGTAATTATGCCTTACAGACTTTATCAGGAAGAAAAACAGAAAGCTGTTAATGTTTTAAACGATATAAAAGTGAAACTGTATAAAAATGGATGGTTTCCAGCTACAAGTGGAAATTTAAGTTATAAACTACACGATGAACCTTTATACTTTGCTATTACAAGTAGTGGAAAGGATAAAGGAACTGTGAGCCATGAAGATGTAATATTTGTTGATAAAGATGCTAAACCTATAGAAAAAACAAGGTTAAAACCTTCTGCAGAAACAAAAATTCATTCTCAGATATATCAAAAAACAGATGCAGGTATGGTTATTCATATCCATACTACAAATAACAACTTTATTTCAGAAGTTTACTTTCAGTATGGTTATGTTCCTATTAAAAATCTAGAGATGATAAAGGCTTTAGATATTTGGAAAGAAAATGCAGTTATAAAAATTCCAATAGTTGAAAACTGGTTTGATTTAGATAAATTAGCTGAAGAGTGTGGAAAATCCATAGATGTTAACATCCCCGGAATATTAATAAGAAATCATGGAATTTATACTTGGGGTAGGAATGAGTTTGAAGCAAAGAGACACATTGAGGCTTTTGAGTTTATGTTTTCATATATGAAAGACTTAATTCTTTTTAAAAGAGAACTGTTGTGGCTAGAAGAGATAAATTAAGAAAAAAGCAAACTGATTTGAGACCAACCTCAAGCAAGGTAAGGTTAGCTCTTTTTAATATACTTTACGATGTTAATGGAAGTAAATTTTTAGATTTATTTGCAGGAACAGGTGAAGTAGGTTTAGACGCTTTAAAAAAGGGTGCTGACAAAGTTATTTTTGTAGAGAAGAATAAAAAAAGAGCTTTTGAGATAAAGAAAAAAGTTTCAAAACATTTTTCTAATTTTAAAGTTTATCCAGAGGATAGCATTAAATTTTTGAAAAGTTATGGAGAAAATTTTAATATCATCTTTGCAGATCCACCTTACAACTATAAGGATTATAATAAATTGATAGATTTAGCTCTTCTAAAACTGGAAGACAACGGGATTTTTATTCTTGAGCATAATTCAAATAACAGCTTTGGAGCAGATAAAGTAAAGAAATATGGGGATACTGTACTATCTTTCTTTTACAAATAGATATTTTTTACTCTCTATTAACTTCATTTAATCAATTGTAAACTTTTTTATCAATTATCAAAAATCAAAATCAAAATTGGCATCCAGATTATTTATAAATAATTCAATTAATAATAGATATAAAATTAACGAAAATTTAGAAAACAGATTGGTAAAAAATATAGATATAATATAAATATTATAAAAATTATAGATATACAAATTGAAATGAGGAGTTTTATTAGTTTAGTTAAAAAAATAAGTTAGCTCTGATAAAAAAGTTTATGTTTAGATCTATCAGAGCTTCATACAGAGTTTTTAAATCTAATTTTTTAGATGAGCTTTACTATCTACTTGTTAACTAAATAGCAACACATAGATTAGAAAGAATATTCAGATATTAAAAAATAAGAATAAGTTAGATGTTGTTAA
>JALSPY010000252.1 GCA_026985705.1 Hydrogenothermaceae bacterium
TTTTTTAAACTGGGATACAGCCGCTTGACATTTTTAAAATTCTTTTTAAAATAATTTCCAACATATCCCGTTGTCCTAAAAGAGTTGCAACGAAAACCAAATGGGATATGTAAAAAAGAAAAACAAAACAATAAAAAGAGGAAGTAGCCGTAAGTCTGGCAGGTAAATTTTCTGTCAGATAGCGGTAGCAAGGTGTGGAGACCACCTGTGTAGGGTAAGGTCGCATTAAGCGACAAACCCCTACAGAAGTTACCGATTTTAATCGGTAGTAGTTCACTTAGCTTAAAATTAACGGAGGAGTAAAGGGAGTTATAAGCTCCTAGGTGAAAGAAATTCCCCCTTATGCTATTCTTATACTATTAGTAGTATAACTTAAAACTAAATATTTTAGTATTTTTTTGTTATCTATTCACAATTATTTTTTAGGAAGTTAATCTATAGGAATTTAATCTAATTGAAGATATTTATCTAAATTTTGAAGAATTGATAAAAAATGAACAATAAAGAAAAAAAGAAAGGGAAGAAAGATTTAATTAGTCATCTAAAGTTGATAAATCTCCTATTTCCATACCAAGCTCTTTAGCCCTTAAAACTCTTCTCATAATTTTTCCACTTCTTGTTTTAGGTAATTTTTCAACAAATTCTATTTCCTCTGGGATAGCTATAGCTCCAAGTATTTCTCTAACTGTTTTCTGTATTTCTTTCTTTAGCTCATCAGAAGGTTTCACTCCCTCTTTCAATATAACAAATGCCTTAATTTTTTCCCCTTTAACATCATCAGGTTTTCCTATAACTGCCGCTTCCACAACATCAGGATGTTCAACAATTGCACTTTCAACCTCCATAGTTCCTATTCTATGTCCTGCAACAGAAATAACATCATCTGCCCTTCCCACAATCATTATATAGCCTTCCTCATCTATAGAAGCTAAGTCATCAGGATTGTAATAATTCTTAATTTCAGTCCAATACTTTTTGTATCTCTCTGGTTGTCCCCAACAGTTTCTCATCATTGAAGGCCAAGGATTTTTTATAACTAAATATCCTACCGTGTTAGGAGGTAATTCTTCACCATTCTTATCAACGATAGCAACCTCTATTCCGAAGAAAGGTTTTCCAGCTTTTCCCGGTTTCATTGGATAAGAAGGTATTGTTGTTATAATATGTCCCCCTGTTTCTGTTTGCCACCAAGTATCAACAATTACACATTTCTTTCTTCCTATATTTTCATAATACCAATGCCAAGCTTCAGGGTTTATAGGCTCTCCAACTGAACCTAAAATTCTTAAAGATGATAAATCATATTTTGCTGGTATCTCATCTCCATACTTCATTAGCATTCTTATAGCTGTAGGAGCAGTGTAGAACACATTAACTTTATATTTATCTACATATTCCCACCATATTCCCGGATGTGGGTAAGTTGGAACACCTTCCATTATTACTGAAGTTATACCATTTACTAGGGGTGCATAAACTATATAACTATGACCTGTAATCCAACCTATATCAGCTGTACACCAGTAAATATCTTCATCATGTAAATCAAACACTATTTTAGCTGTGTAATATGTATAAACCATATAACCACCTGTCGTATGTAGAACACCTTTAGGTTTTCCTGTTGTTCCCGATGTATATAGAATAAATAATGGGTCTTCAGCATCCATAATTTCAGGAGGACAGTTTCCTCTATTTTCCTCTATTAAACTGTTAAAATCTATAAATTT
>JALSPY010000253.1 GCA_026985705.1 Hydrogenothermaceae bacterium
ATATAATTAAAAATCTTTTTTTAGAGTTGCTTTCCGATGATAGATTTCCTATAAATGATGTTTCTCTATGGGAACAGACTTATATGCCAACTTCTATGTTTAAGGCTCTATTATCAAATTATGTTTTGACTCATTCTGATTTTAACAAAATACCTTATAGACAAAAAGTAAAATGGAGAATACTTGGTATTCAATATAATAAAGTCGGTGTTGCTGAAAAAAGTTTAAAACTTGCCTCTATAGCTTGGTATAGAAAAATTACAGAAAAGATAGATGAAGAAATAAAAAAGCTTTTAGAAGTTGAATATCCAATAGGAAATGAAATTTATAAAGATGAAACAGGTATCTATTTTATAGTCGGTGAGGAGTTAGAAAAACTACCTAATGCATTAATCAAAAAAATAGAAAAAATATTTATTGAAACCAAGTTGGATGAAGATGAAAAAGAAGGATTGAATGGAGAAATAGGATTTTATATAGCTATTTCTAAATCTTCAAGAGGATTAATGAATTTATCTACAATTTTAGGAAATGCTAAAGAAAATTTTCTAAAGGCTAATTGGAAGAAGAAAAGTGTTAGTTTAAATATAGAAGATAATGAGAAACATAAAGCTATAGGTATATGTCCTATTTGTCAGGTTAGATTAATTTATGAAAAAGATAAAGAAAAACAAAACCAGCCTACTATTTGCGAAGTTTGTGATGATAGAATATATCACAATCAGGTATCAAAATGGATAGATAATTTAACAGGAGAAACTATCTGGATAGATGAAGTAAAAGACAAGAATAATAGAGTTGCTTATATATCTTTAAAATTTGAGCTTGAAGATTGGTTAAATGGTAATTTATTGAATAGTTTGTTAGGAAATAAAGGATTAGAAAATTATGAAAAAGAATTAAACAAAATTAAGGAACTTATAAATAATAGATTTATTGAAGATGAAAAAGGTATCGTTTTAGAATTTTTAAAAGATAGTCTTAAAGCAGAAATTCTTAACGAAATTAAAAATATTTTAAATTATCTAAAAAGTACTTCTTTGAAAGATGACTGGAAAAAAGAACTAAATTCAGAAATGAGAGTCTACATAAGAGCTTTAATAACCTTATTTGAAAATAAAGATTGGATAGATGGGTTAACACAAGAAATAGAGAAAGTAAATCGTTTTATACAGGAGCTAAAAAACATATCCGAAATATTTTCCTTTACTAATGAAATAGAAAAATATAAAGTAAGTAATTATAACAATTTGATTGAAAATATAAAATCAAAAATTTATTTTAAAATTGGTAAAGATTATAAAAAAATAAGTGAAATTTCTAACGAATTAGAAAGAGTTTTAACTTTCTTAAAAGAAAAAGATCTTATCTTTTTTAATCTGGAAGAATATATTAAAAAACTTGAAGAACTGCAAAGAAAATCAGAATATCTCAACAAAATAGAAAATTGGAATATAAAAAATATAATAACACGAACTCTTTATCCATTTTCTATTAATGAAGAACTACTAAATTATTATAAAAAAGAATATAATAATATCCACGATTTCTTTGAAAAAATCCTTTTTAGCTCAGTTGTAGGAACAAAATGGGAATATTGGATTAAGGAAACTCCATTAAACTCTATATTGGAAAATAAAAAAATTTACTGGTCTAAATTAAAAAATAAAGATAAAGAATTTTTAGCAGAATTAATATTACAATTCCTATTAAGAAAAAACCCATCA
>JALSPY010000254.1 GCA_026985705.1 Hydrogenothermaceae bacterium
AATGTGGGCTTTTCAAGACACATTTTTTATAGCAGGTTTGTTTGGAATACTTGGAGTTTTGCCTTTACTAATTTTTGTTTATATAGATGTTAAAAGATTTTTTACATTTCTTTTAAGAAAGATAAATTTATCTAAAACTTGTAAAGAATAAAAGGAAAATATAAAAAGCAAGGAAGGGATAAAAAATTTTTCTTTATTTTTGTTTAATTTTTCCTTAATAAACAAAGTTTAGTTGAACCCAGTATTTGGTTGTGTCATTTTTACCGTAAGCTTTTCCACCTGATATATACCCATCTTTTCCATTATAAACAGCACCCTTTAAGAGAAGAGATAGATGTTTTCCAAAACTTTTTGCATATGCAAAATCCCATTCAGAGCCTACGTTATCACCGTTTACCCCAGCAGTTCCGTTAGGATTTTTATCAGACTGAAAATCTAAATATGCAACTATAAATTTACCAAAAACAGGATGTTTATATCCAAAAGAAACTTTTAACTCTTTCATTCCAAAATCATAACCATTAGCAGCACCTTTTAATAATACATCTGACCAACCTTCAAACTTGTGTAATGTTGCCAATGGAGTTGAGAAGCCTTGACTTTTATTGTTTTTGTCTCCAAAGTATGTATATTCAATACCACCGAAGAATGTTCCTATATTTCCTGTACTAAAAGCTAAATTCCCAGCTACCCTGTAATAGTTAGTGTCTATGTCTGGTTTTTTTGCTTTCCTCTGTGTCTTATAAGGGTCTCTTTGAACTGCATACTCGCCAAGATATGAGAATTTTAATCCATTTCCTAAATCAACTTTACCGTCTGCCTTAACTCCGTAGGTATTATGAATATCTGTGATTAAATAGCCGAAAGCTTTAACCCTAACGGCTGGAATTATCTTATAACTAACATCAATAATAATCGGCATTTTATCAGCTTTCCAATCTGTATTTAAATTATCTATAATCCCCTTTCTCTCGTATATACCAGCTATTAAGATGTTTAATCCATTTATTGTGTTATCTTGAATTCCAACTACTCCAAATGATTGGGGCATCTGTCTCCAGTCAACAGTCCCTATAAATCTGTGGTCATCTATGGCAACATACTTTCTACCGAAGAATAAAGTTGTTTTATTAATCGTATAGGAAATATAAGCCTGTGTAAGTCTAGCATTATCAGGGTCTAAAACAGTTTCATAATTATTCTTTCCTATCGTGTCTGTATGGCTTAAACTTTTATCATAATCATCAACCAAAGCCTCTACATCTACTCCCTCTAATACTGCATTTAATCCATTAACTTGGAAAATTCCATTAAGCTTTACTCCAACTTTAATTCTAGTTGTTAAGGCTTTGGCATCTTTAACACTTGGACTGTTTGATGTGTGGACATATTCGTATCTAGGTCTTATTTGTATATAAGGTTTTACACTGTTTACAGGTTTGTTTAATATACTTTCTGCCTTTACATTACTTGTATTTCCAGATAAAAGAACTCCTCCCCCAACGAATAAAACTAAAGCTCCTAGAGACAAAGATTTAGATTTCATAATATTTACCTCCTCAAGTCTTATTTAAATAATATTAGAAGCAATTAGTATGCCATTTAGTGTGCCATTTAAATTTTAGAATTTTTTACATTTTTGTAATTTGTCAATATAAATTGAGGAATAAGATAATTTACATTTTTGTCAATTTATATATCCTTTTATATAACCTCTA
>JALSPY010000255.1 GCA_026985705.1 Hydrogenothermaceae bacterium
TTTTCTTACTTTTTGTTATTTTTAATTTTTGCTATTCTTATGAGGTAGCTTTAAGAAAAATAGAGCTTATAAATTTAAATCCAAAGTATAAGGAGTTTATAAAAGATTTTTTTCTAAAAAATTTTGAGAATATAGAGTTTATTTCTTCCAAAGATAAGAATTTGAAAAAATACAAGTATCTAATAAATGTTAAAATTGGAATGTTATCAAACACATTTAACAGTTGTGTTGAGATATATCCAAGAAATGAAAACTACTCATATATAAACTGTATAACCTCATTCTCTTTTGAAGAAATCCCTGAAAGTTTAATTACTCTTACCAAAGATATACTAAAACCGAAAAATAAAAGAAGAAAAAAAATAAATCTATTAATTTATACAAACTCTAATGATAAATTCAGTGGAATATTTCTTTTAACAGATAGGATGGAAGTTATCTTATACGACAAAAAAGTTTCAAACTCAAAACCAAATGGTAATCTAATAAAAATCTATCCTGAAGAGACAAAATACAATCTTTTCTATCTTAATGAGAAGAACAGTCTGAAAATAGTTAAGCTAATTTTTGACGGGGTAAAGATAGAAAATATATATTTGAAGGAGAGGAAAAATGATAGCAGTTATACAGAGGGTTAATAAATCTTATGTTGAAGTTGATGGTGAAGTGGTTGGAGAGATAGACAGAGGGTTAAATATACTTCTTGGAGTAGTAAAGGGGGATACAGAGGAAGATATAAAAAAATTAATAAATAAGATACCTTTCTTAAGAATTTTTGAAGATGAAAATGGAAAGATGAATTTATCTCTAATTGATATTAACGGTAAAGCTTTGGTTATATCACAATTTACACTTGCAGGTAATATAAAAAAAGGAAGAAGACCTTCTTTTGAAAATGCTGAAGAGCCTAAAAGAGCTAAAGAACTGTATGAAAAGTTTATAGAAGAATTGAAAAAGTATGTTCCTGTAGAAACTGGAAAGTTTGGAGCAGATATGAAAGTTTTTATAGAAAACGATGGACCAGTAAGTTTTGTTATTAACTCTAAAGAGTTATAATGGTTGCTAAAGGTAAGGTAAGACTTTCTAAAAGAGAAATAAAGGTTGTGAACTACTACCGATTAAAATCGGTAGCTTCTGTAGGGGTTTGTCGCTTAATGCGACCTTACCCTACACAGGTGGTCACCACACCTTGCTACCGCTATCTGACAGAAAATTTACCTGCCAGACTTACGGCTACTTCCTCTTTTTATTGTTTTGTTTTTCTTCTTTACATATCCCGTTTAGTTTTCGTTGCAACTCTTTTAGGACAACGGGATATGTTGGAAATTAATTTAAAAAGAATTTTAAAAATGTCAAGCGGCTGTATCCCAGTTTTAAAAAATAGGGTTTTAGCTGCTTATTTATCTATAAAGAAAAATGGTTAGAGTTAAAAGAGTTAAGAAACATCTTAATTCACAAGTATGAAGATGAAACTTTAAAAATAGCAGACACTATAAATAGGATATATATTTCGTAAATTCTAGAAATTTTTTGCAAATTGTATAATTTAATTATAAAATTTTAGACAAGGATAAATATAAATACATTACAAATTTTAAAGGAAATCGGCTCTGCCGATAGAAGATGTTATATTAGATTGTATATATAGGCTAAAAGTAACCTGTGAGTCTCCGTTTTGGCAATATATAGTTTAAAACTAAATAAATATGGAG
>JALSPY010000256.1 GCA_026985705.1 Hydrogenothermaceae bacterium
ATTTGATGAATTAACCATAATCCCATCTATGTATATAAGCAAAAGTATAAAAAGAGAGGCAGAAAAATTAGTTGAGGATATAGATGAAAAAGATGCACCGTATATAGCCCTAACAATAGCAATAAATGGTTCTGAACTTATAACACAAGATAAGAAATTAATAGAAGGTCTGAAAGATAAAGTAAAGATAAGGAGTTTAAAAGAATTAATAGATTAAAGCCAAAAAGAACTTTTATAAATTTCCCATGCTTCTTTTCTAGCTTCTTCAAGCTCTTGCCAGTATTCTTTTTCATCAGGAAAGGTAGATTTAAGTTGGTTAGAAACAATTTTTAATTTTTGTTCAAAAGATAATTCTTTTATAAAATCTTCTATTTTTGATTTTATCTCATCTTTTGACATAGTAAGCAATAATTCATCTGGTATATAGATTTCTATTTTCATTTAATCATCCCAAAAGTTAGAAATTTTATTAAAACTTCTATCTAAATATAGCAAACAGTTTTAGAATTTTTATGATATTTTAATATAAAATTATACAAAAAGTTAAATATAAATGTGAGGAAAGAAACATTGAAGGTGTTAATAACGGGAGGAGCTGGTTATATAGGTAGTCATGTTGTAAAGGCTCTAGGAGAAAAAGGTTATAACCTTCTTATTGTTGATAATCTATCTAATGGACACAGAGAAGCAGTTCTCTATGGAAAGTTAGCGATAGGTGATATAAGAGATAAAGAATTTATTAAAAAAGTAATATCTGAATTTACTCCTGATGTTGTAATGCATTTTTCTGCCTTTATAGAAGTTGGAATATCTGTAAAAGAGCCCTTAAGTTTTTATAAAAATAATGTTATAGGAACATTAAATCTTCTAGAGGTTTTAATAGAAAATAAAATTGATAAGTTTATATTTTCCTCAACAGCTGCAGTTTATGGAATTCCTGAAAAAATACCTATTCCTGAAGAACACAGAATAAACCCAATAAACCCATATGGAAAAACTAAAGCTGTTATAGAAAAAGCTTTAGAAGATTTTAGTAAAGCCTACAACTTTAAGTATGTATCTTTAAGATATTTTAATGCCTCCGGTGCAGATCCATCAGGAAAAATTGGAGAAAGTCATAATCCAGAAACACATCTAATTCCATTAGTTTTACAGACTGCCAAGGGAGAAAGAGATGCTATAAGAATATATGGAACTGATTATCCTACTGAAGATGGAAGTTGTATAAGGGATTATATTCATGTTAATGATTTAGCAGATGCCCATATATTAGCTATGAAGTATTTGGTTGAAGGTGGAGAAAGTGATGTTTTTAACTGTGGCTATGGATATGGCTATTCTGTTAGAGAGGTAATAGAAACTGCAAAAAAGATAACAGGTAAAAACTTTAAAGTTATAGAAGATAAAAGAAGGGAAGGAGACCCTCCTGTTTTAATTGCAGATAGCAAAAAGCTAAAGAAAAAACTAAACTGGAAACCTAAATACGATGATTTGGAAACAATAATAAAAACCGCTTGGAACTGGGAGCTAAATAAAAGATACTAATCTTTTTTGAAGTTATCCATCTTTATCCTTGGTAATTCAAAAGTATTTTCAGCAGTTATATAACAGTATTCATTACTTCCCAATCTTCCGACTAGCTCTAACTTTTTAGTGTCGACATACCCACTTTCATTGATAATATCGTCTTTAATCTTAAAATTAAGAA
>JALSPY010000257.1 GCA_026985705.1 Hydrogenothermaceae bacterium
AGATACAGGTTTAAATTTCCATATTTGCTATATTTATACAAATTCTACCACCATAAACTAATACTCTAAAACATTCTGAAAGAACCTGTTTTAAAAAATTTCCCTTTTCGGTATTGGTATGATTGTTCTGAAAAAAATACAATAGAAAAAATTTTTCACCAAGAATGAACACTTATATAAATCAACAATAATAACGGAGATTGAACTGTAAATATAGAAGGTTTATTTTCTATTATTTATTAAACAGAATTTATAACTAAGACTATATAGAATATATAGAAAATTATCCCTATAGAAAAACCAAAAGGTATAAATCTCTTATTAAAATAGGAAATTATTAAAATTAAGAAACCTGATATTATAGCTAAAACTCCAGAGGCTAAAGCTAATTTGTCTAAATTCCAATCTGTTAAAAGTATTCCTATACTAACTGGTATTGTGCTTTGAAATACCATAGCACCACTAACATTTCCTACAGCTAAAGTATCTTTACCTCTTAACACCCACAGAACACTGTTGACTTTTTCAGGTAATTCAGTTGCTATAGGAGCAAGAAGCAATGAGAATATTAAAGGTGAAATTCCTATAATACTGCTTAACTTACCTATACCATCAACAAAAATATGAGCTCCCATTATCATTATTATTAGTGAGGAAAATAATTGAATAAATGCAACTGTTAGATTTTCCTTTATACCACCTTTAGCTAAGTATAAATTGTGAGCTTCTTCCATTTCTGCACTTTCACTTCTTAAAGTCAAAATCACATATATAACATACAGAATTAGTAAAAATACAGCTGTAATAGGTTTTAAAATATCTGCTTCAAAAGGAATTAAGAATAAAGCTATAGAATATCCAAATAGAAAAAAAACAATATCTCTTCTTAAACCAATCTCTTCAATATTCAACTCTAAATCTCTTTTTTTCAATAAATAAGCTACTATTACAGTTAAACCTATCAATGGAAATGCTAAAGTCGATAACATAAATGGAGCTCCAAGAATAGCTCCTATTCCAATTTCATGTCCTGCTTTATTACTAAAAAATAGTATTGCTATTACAGGTAATATACTTTCTGGTAGAGCTGTCCCTACAGCTGCTAAAACACTACCTGTAAAGTTTTTTGATAAATCTAATTTATCTCCTATAAACTCAACACTGTTGGTAAATAGTTCAGCAGCAAAGAGAATAAGAAGTAAACCAAAAGCCAAGGTTAAAATATCTATAAACATCTAATTCTTTTCCACTAATTTTTCTATATATTTAAATATCTCTTTAAAATCCTTTACATTTTTGGTTCTATCAAAATTAGATTTTAAAATATAAATTTCATCTAATTCATATTTTAGGATAACTCTCATTTTCTTAACACCTTTTACAGTTTTTATCTTTTATATTTCATTATCTTTATTTAGTGTAGCAAGAAATACTTTAATATTTTTAGTTATTTCACTTTCTACCAACTTAAGTTTTCAATATATTGTTTCAAAACTCCTTTATCTATTAATGTAATCCAATATAATTTTCTTATGGTCAAAGACAAGTTTATCAAATGGTATTTCTTCCAGTTTATAAACTTTAACAGCTTTGGCATCACTTTTTGCTTTAGGAGTTCCATAAGCCTTACATGTAAATACAACTGATACAGTATGAAATCTTGGGTCTCTCTTCGGGTCAGAATAAACTCCA
>JALSPY010000258.1 GCA_026985705.1 Hydrogenothermaceae bacterium
ATTTCTGAAGATACAGTTGTTAGACCAGATGTTTTAGTTGTATGTGAAGACATAACTGAAAAACTTACAGTTCCACCTACCATAATATTTGAAGTTATTTCTCCATCTTCCATAAAAATGGACGAGCACATAAAGTTTGAGTTATACCAGCAGGAAGGAATTAAATACTATGTATTAGTTTATCCCTTCAAAGATAGAAAACACATAAAAATTTACGAACTTAAGGATTACAGCTATAAAAAAGTTTTTGAGACTGTAAAGGAAAGTTTTTTATTCCATTTAAAAAATTGTGATTTAAAGGTAGATTTTTCAAAAATATGGAGATAAGGTAAAATGGCTTTTTATGATGGTAATGGAAATAAAATTACTTTGTTAGACTTTATAGTAGATAAGATGATTAATTTAGCTCCAAACGGAGGAGGTTTTGTAATAGATGAAAGCTCCATAAAACAAGCTTTTCGTAGTGGTGTTGTTGTAGAATTCTCAAATGGTGATAAATTCCCTTTAAGAAAAATAATAGGTTATTTCCATAAATACGATAATGTAATGTGGGCTCCTATAGTTCTGCAAATGATAGATGATAACGGAAATCTAGTTCACAATTTTTTATATATTAGGTATGGAAAAAATTGGCAATTTGTTAATTCTGGAGTATATGGCCCAAATCTATGGCCTAATGCTTACAGTTTCATATCCCAAATTATAAATGACGATTTATTAAGTTAGACTATATAAAAATTAGGAGGTTTAATAAATGGCAGTATTAGTTAATAAGGACACAAAAGTGATAGTTCAAGGAATAACCGGAAGAGAAGGAAGTTTTCACGCAACACAATGTAAAGCTTACGGAACACAAGTTGTTGGTGGAGTAACTCCCGGAAAAGGTGGACAAGAGGTTGAAGGAATACCGGTATTTAACTCTGTTAAAGAAGCAGTAGATAACACAGGAGCAGACTGTTCTTTAATATTTGTTCCACCACCATTTGCAGCAGATGCAATAGTTGAAGCTGCTGATGCTGGAATTAAAACTATTATCTGTATAACGGAAGGTATACCTGTAAATGATATGATACCAGTAAAACATTACTTAAAAACATACTACCCTGACACTGTATTAATTGGACCAAACTGTCCGGGAGTTATAACTCCAGAAGAGGCTAAAATTGGAATTATGCCAGGACATATTTTTAAAAAAGGAAAGGTTGGAATAGTTTCAAGGTCAGGAACATTAACATATGAGGCAGCTTATCAACTAACGCAGAGAGGAATAGGACAATCAACTGCTGTAGGTATAGGTGGAGACCCTGTCCCCGGAACAGTTTTTGCAGATGTTTTAAAATGGTTTCAAGACGACCCAGAAACAGAAGCTATTGTGTTAATAGGAGAAATTGGAGGAACTGCAGAAGAAGAAGCGGCAGAGTTTATAAAAGAGTATGTAAATAAACCTGTTGTTGCATATATTGCAGGAGTTACTGCACCTCCCGGTAAAAGAATGGGACATGCAGGAGCTATAATATCAGGAGGAAAAGGAACTGCAGATGAAAAATATAAAGCTCTAGAAAGTGCAGGAGCTATAACAGTTAAAAATCCTTCTATTATAGGTGAAACTGTAGAAAAAGCATTAAAAGGAGAGCTTTAGAGATAGGTTTATCCCCTTCTTTGGGGGTTTTTTTATAAAAAAATTA
>JALSPY010000259.1 GCA_026985705.1 Hydrogenothermaceae bacterium
GGATTTAAGCCCTCAGAGAAAAGAGTATCTTTGAAAATTTCCAAGAATTTAACTCTGATTTCTGGATTACAAACTCTGTCAAAAACTGTTCCTATCTCTATATCTGCGTCAGCTCTATCTTTCATGCCATGGATTGTTAGATGAAGGTATGGTCTTTCCTTATGTTTTCTATTTCTATAAATCTCTTTTATAGTTTCTATGTATTCTTTTCTTGCCTCCTTTTGTAAGGGTAAATTGTAGTTTATGCTTCTGTTTAAATCAGCTTTAGTTCTTGATATTTTGGATATTATGCAGTTAAAGCTATTTTCTCTTGCTACTTTCTCCGCAATTTCATCAGTATAAAACTCCCTTCTTGGTGGCTGTGCATGGGGAGCGTCAAGTAAAATGTTACTTTTGTTGTCTAAAAACTTAATAAAGTTTTTTTCTCTAAACATTTTTATACCTCCTGTAATCTTTATAATCTCCAGACCTTATTAAATTTCCCTTTTTATAAGGGTAAAAATAAATCCATGCTTTTATGGTTTTGTCTTCTTCAGTTATTACATCAATAATTTCTCTTTTGTAAAATTCAGGATGACCTTCTAACTGGTCTAACCTCTGCAGTGTTTCATCATCAATTTCATAAATCTCACCTTTTATCTGTGTTAAAGGCTCTTTTACCACATATGGAATACCATCAGCATACAGGCTGTATTTTTCTTTTGTTTTACCATAGCCTACAAATTTGCTATTTTCTAAAAGTCTATGGTTTCCAAAACCTTTTCGTAAGGTTCCATAAACAAAAACATATTTAGTTTCCATTTTTAGCCTCTATTTGATTTATTTTTTCTTTTACTGCTTTTATGAATTTTTGGAGGTCAGAAGGTAGATGTTCTATTTTGTAGATGGATACTAAAGTATCAAACATATCTAAAAAATCTACAATATAGAAAACAAACTCTTTTACTCTTAAATCAAACTCATTATGATTGGTTAACAAGGCTATTTGCATTTTACTATCATATTTAAGAGCAAAGTCTTTACCGGAAACTGGTATTAAGTTTTTGTATATACAAATGATGGCCTTTTGTAATTTTTCCTCTAAAATCTTCTTTATTTCTAAGTTTTTAATGTTTCCGTTTTCATCATAATGAACGTGATAACATTTTAGATATCCACTGGTGTTTTGTTTAAAGTAATATTCATCTTTAAATTCTTCTTCATTGTATATATATTTAAAATTAGGTTTTATATACCTATCTATAAGATTTAAATTTTTTAATTCTTCTTCTATCCTACAAATATTTACCGCTATCCAGCTTATATTTTTTAGTGGATACATATCAGCTAAAGTTGTTATTCTTTCTTGTAGAGCATATATATCGTAATGTTCTTCATATATATCTTTATATTTAAACGTTATTACAGGTTGAAAAAGGTCTCCTGATTCACCAGGAACTATTTCAACTTTATATCCTATTTCTGGGAAATTCATTTTTTTCCTCCTTGGATTTAAGTTTGATAATAATATAAAGATTGACTGTGAAGTAATTTTTCACAAAAAGAATGAATTTAGTTAAAAATTTCTTCTGCAGAAAGAAGTCTGTCTTCTTCTATAGAAAATGGGATAGATGAAATTTTAATATTTTTATTACAGGCATTTATTGTGAAATTTATTTCTCTTTCAAACAGTTCATATTTA
>JALSPY010000260.1 GCA_026985705.1 Hydrogenothermaceae bacterium
CACAGTTTCAGCACCTACCATAATACCATCAACTTTTGCCCTTATCTGATGTAGGTATCTGGTAGCTTCCTCATCCATAAATTTCATTATCTCCTTAGATGAATATCCCTTTCTTAAAGTAAGTTTGCCATCAACGGTAACTTCAGAAACTATAAGGGTATAAGGACGATGCATATCTATCTCCTTTAATCTTAATCTTTAAAAGTATTATAACTTTTTTAAAAGATAAAATAAGTCTCGTTTAGTATAATTTCCTTCCCTTAAAATATTTATTTGCTTATCTTTTATTTTAACTATAGTTGAAGGTTTTGTATTTAAATTTTCTCCTTCATCAATGTATATAGGTATCTTTTCTCCAAAATACTTAATAGCCTCATTTATATCTTTAGCAGGTTCCTTCCCTTCAGGATTACAGCTCGGAGCTACCAAAGGAAAATCTAGTTCTCTTAAAAGTTCCAGTAAATTTTCCTTTGCAGGTATTCTGAAGGCTAAAGAGTTTGTTCCTCTGTGTAAATATCTAAGCTTTGGGTTATTAATATCTAATACAACAGTTAAACCTCGTAAATCTAATAATTTTTTTTCTATCTCATTGGGAACTATTCCGAATTTCTTTAAATCGCTTGCAGAACTAATTAGTATTATAAATGGCTTGTTAATATTTCTTCCTTTAATTTTATAGATATACTCAACTGTATTTTTATCTAATGCATTCCCTAAAATGCCGTATAAGGTTTCTGTTTTTATAACTACAGGTTTACCATCTTTTAAAAAGTCTTTTGCATCAAAAATATTTTTAGAAATAACTATTTCCTTTTCCATCTTTATAAACCTTTTTATATAAATATATTTAAAATATTTAATATGCTTGATATATAAAATATTTCTGTCTTATATTAATAAATAAACTAGTATAAAGATATAATCGTTAGTTATTGTTAACTTATAAACCAAAGGAGTTTAATTTGTTTGTTAAAAATTTTACTTAAATGATATGATTTACCAATAAGAATATGATAACATTCAATTAGATTATGCTAATATTAAATTTATAAAAATTTACTTTGGAGGAGTTATAAAATGGCAAAGATAGTTGTTGTAGGGGCAGGTTTTGCAGGGCATTATGCCGCTCTTATTCTCCAAGATGCATTGAAAGGTAAAGGTAATCATGAGATAACCGTTATCAGTAGAGTTCCTAAATTCACCTATATTCCTTCTCTAGTTTGGGTTGGAGTTGGACAGATGAGAGCTGAAGAGACACAGTTTGATTTAAAACCTGTCTATGATAAGCTCGGAATTAATTATATTCACGGGACAGTTGTTGAAGTCCATCCTGACCCAGAAGACCAGTATGTAGTTGTTAATTTACCTGACGGACAAACTAAAAATGTGAAATACGATTATATAATTATAGCTACAGGTCCTTACTTAAACTTTCCTGCTGTTGAAGGTTTAGGACCAGAAAAAGGTTATACACAATCAATTTGTACACCTCCACATGCAACGGAGGCAGCTTCTAAGTATTTAGAGCTAGTCCACAGACTAGAGAAGGGTGAAAGAGCAAAAATTATTATAGGAACAGGTCATGGGTTGGCAACATGTCAAGGGGCAGCTTTTGAGTATATCTGTAATATTCACAATGACCTAGTAGATAGAGGATTAAGAGACAGAGTAGAGTTAATGTGGTTGTCTAATGAGCCAAAGTTAGGAGACTTTGGAATAGACGGATTGGAAACTAAGTATAGAGGTCAAATATTTACATCTGAGGATATGGTAAGGTATGTTTTTGAACAGTATGGTATTAAGTGGGAAATTAGGTCCCATGTTAGAAAGGTAGAAGAAGGAAAAGTTTATACTGTAAATCTAGACGGTGAGGAAAAAGAGTTTGAGTTTGATTTTGCGATGTTAATTCCTCCATTTAAAGCTCAACCTATTAAGTGGATAGATAAAGATGGAAATGATATTACTGATAAAGTATGTAATCCTGCTGGCTTCGTTAAGGTTGATGCAAATTACGGAAAACCTTACGAAGAGTTAGATGGTCCAGATTGGCCTAGAAAATATCAAAATCCAATTTACAAAAATGTATTTGCAGCAGGTATAGCATTCGCACCTCCGGGACCATTATCTAAACCGGGTAAAGCACCTGACGGAACACCAATAGGACCAACTCCTCCAAGAACAGGTTATACTGCTGAGTTATCAGGTAAGGCAGCTGCATTAAACATCGTTGATATGATAGAAGGAAGGGAGCCTTCACACACCGCTTCAATGGCAGAAACACCGGGGCTGTGTATAGCATCTATGAAAAACAAAATATTAGATGGAGAGGCAGCTACTATTGCTATATATCCAGTTGCAAGAAATAGAGCTGCTTACCCTGAGTATGGAAGGGATTTAGATAACTGTGCAGCTGAAGTTGGAATGGCAGGTGCTTGGTTTAAACTATTCTTACATTATGCATTTCTATATAAGCTACAGGCTAAACCAGGTTGGAAATTAATACCTTAATGTTATTCTTAATATTAATTGAGGAGGTTTAAGTTATGAGTAAAGAAAAGAGAGATTTAATGGATAAAATGTGGAGAGTTAGAAAAAATTTATTTGTTCAGCTTTTTAGAGCTATAGTTTTAGGATTACACTTCTGGAAGCTTGTTAGAAAGGTTCATTAAAATTTGCCACTGCCCCTTTTTATGGGGCCAATTTTATCTTTTCTTGTTAAGAAAATAGATTTTACAATCTTTAACTTCTTTAATTTTTATGTTGAAAATTAAAAAAACTAGTTTTAAAATCTACCTAAAACCTTTTTAACTTCCTTTAGTGGTAATTTGTAATAGATAGGTCTTCCATGGGGACATAGATTTGGATTATCAGTTTTTAACCAGTTCTCCAGTAAAATCTGAGCTTCAATATTTGATAAAATATCTCCCGCCTTTATAGATTTGCTACAGGCTATTTCTCCTATAATCTTTTCAATTGGAAGTATAGTATCGTCAGAATGGAGAATATCTAACAAAATCCCCTTTGCCTCCTTTAAAGTCAAATAGAAAGGTATTTCTGTTAAATAAATACTTTTGTTAACAGTTATAAAGTTAAAACCTAGATTTTTAAGCTCATCTGAGACAGTTTTCAATTTCTCAATTTCAAGATGAGATAACTCAATTTTTGACTTTCTGTTTAATTTTTTAGACTTTAACTTTCCTTTTTTTAAAAACTCTCTATACAGAAGCTCGTAATTTATCCTTTCACTTACTATATGCTGGTCTAGTATATATATATCTCCGTCTAGATAAATAACTAAAAAAGTTTCTTCAATTTGTCCTAAAAATTTTATATTTGGAGAAACTACATCCCTTTTAAATTTAACTGTATCTTGAGCTAAAGTTTCTATACTTTCCTTATATTCCTTTTTAAAAGTTTTAATATATCTAAACGTCTCTCTAACTAGCTCGTAAACTGGTTTATCTTTTTTAAACTTAACTTCTTCCTTTGTAGGATGAATATTAAAATCAACAAAATAAGGTGGCAACTCCAAAAACAGTAGATAAAACTTTTCTCCTATAATTTCCTTTATAAATCTCTGTAATTCTCTATTTTTAATAGGTCTTCTATTTACATATATAAAACCACTCTTTTTATAACTTTCATCTAAAGCTAAAAATCCGTATGCCTTCCCAATTTCTGTTTCCGCTGAAACATTAACTAACTTTCCTTTTAATTTAGGAAAAATATCTATTAATCTGTTTTCTAGAGATGTAGGCTCTAAGTTAAGATAAATTTTTCCATCTTTATAAAGTTTAAAATGTTTATCAGGATAGATTAATGCATACTTCAGAAATATATCTAAAGAATGTTTAAATTCCACATTAGAGGATTTTAAAAATTTTTTTCTAACTGGTATATTAAAAAATAAATCCTTTACTTTTACTTTTGTTCCTACAGAGCTTCCTGTATCAATTAAGGATATAACTTTTCCACCTTCTATATACAACTCTTTTCCTAACGGAAACTCCTTTCTCCTTGAGATTATACTAAATTTAGAAACTGAAGATATAGAGTGCAGAGCTTCTCCCCTAAAACCGTAAGAGTTTATACTGTAAATGTCCTCAAAAGAAAAAATCTTACTGGTTGTATGTCTTTGAATTGCTAAAGTAAGCTCATCTGGAGCTATACCTTCCCCATCATCTACAACAGATATAACTCTCTTTCCTCCATCCTCCAAATAAACCTCTATTCTATTAGCTCCTGCATCTAACGAATTTTCTATTAGCTCCTTTAGAACTGAAGCTGGTCTATTGATAACCTCACCTGCAGAGATTTTATTTATAACATCTTCAGAAAGTTTTTTTATTTTATTTTCTGTTTTTAACATTTTGTTTTTCAGAACCTCTTGGAGCCTTTTTTAAGGGGTAAAGGGTATTTCTAGTCTGCTCTTTTAATATATTTATAGATTGAGCTACCATAAAAAATGCATGCTCTAAGTTTATTAAAGCTCCTTCCAAATCTACATCATCTGTTTTAAATCTTAACTCTCTTACTTCTCTATGTAGCTCATCAAGTTTTGTCCCTAACTCATAGGCTAATGTAAATGTTTTCATTACAAGCTCATCTACTTTTTTTACCTCTTCTTTAGTCATTTTAATCCTCTAAATATTTTTTTGTATAAATTAAATTTTTACTTCTTTTTAAAAACAATGATAATAACCAGTCCTCCAAATTTTTTAGAGGAGTAAATCTTTTTATATGAATGTTTTTCGAATAGTTTCTCTAACTCTCTTTCAGTTTTAGAGTTCTCTATACTGTGCATAAAGTAATCCCACTCTTCCCTTGAAAAAATTAACTGTCCTATAGGTCTAAAAATTTTATTTCCTAAGAAATAAATTATTCTATAAAGTAAAGGATTAGGCTTAGCTATATCTAAAATACCTATTAAACCATCTTCCTTTAAAACTCTGTTAAATTCTAGTAAAGCCTTTTCATTATCTAAATGTCTAAAGACTAACGATGATACTATAGCATCTAAACTACAGTTTTTAAAGGGTAAGTTATATGCTGAAGCTTTTATAAATGTGTTATATCCAGTTTTCTCTTTAGCTTTTTTTAACATATTTTGTGAAACATCTAAACCTATCACTGTATTTTTTAGATTTATTTCTTTAAATTTTTTTAATACTTCACCTGTTCCAGTTCCAACATCTAAAACTGTTCCGTTTACACTTATAGAAACAGTTTCAGCTAATTCTCTTTGCCATTTACCAATTTTTCCAAATGTCATAGAGTTTAAAAACCTATCATAATTCTTTACTACACTGTCAAAAATCTTTGATACAAGTTTTTCATTAACCATTTTTTCCTTATTTTAAGTTTAAATTGAAAACTTAAAAGAGTATCACACAGAATGGCTAAAAATTTCAATACAAGGAGTTTATTAAGTAATATGAAAAAAAAGATAAAATGGAAAAATGACAAGGTAAAGAATATATAGATACGATGTAAGAAGTCTATTTTAAAGTTCAGAAAAAATATAATTAAATATACTTTGGAGTTTTTACTTTTTTCTTCTTCTTTTTCTTCTTTTTCTTAGGAATAATTTTTTCAGCTAATTTAGGTGCATACTGAGCTGTAATAATTCCTATAAAGGACATAATTAGAACATAAATCCCGATAAATAGAAGAAGATTGCTAGGAACAAACTTAGACATAGCTATAGAAAACTCTCCTCTGTTTATTATTGTTAAACCTGTTTCTATAGCCTTTCTCTTTGATAATCCATATATTAAAGCTCCTAAAAATCCTGTTAAAAATTTTCCTAAAATTGAAACAATTACTATTACAAACATGAAGACAACAAAACTAAAATCTATATCTGATGAAAATTTAATACTAGCTCCAAATAGAAAGAAAAATATTGCTACTGCTAAATCTTTTATTGCAAACATTATTTTCTCTATATCGTGTGATTTTCCCGTTTCTGAGACTATCATTCCCATTAGGAATGCCCCTAATGCTTCTGACAAACCTATAAATTGTGTAATTCCTGCAAATAAAATCAATCCTCCAAAGGAGAATAAAGTAAATATTTCTTCCTCTATAAATCTATCTATAAAATTTGCTATATGATTTTTAAAAAATATTGCTATTCCTATCGCAAATGTAAACACCAGAATAACCTTAAGAATTATAAATCCAAAGTTTAGAGGTGATAACTCTCCACCTAAAGCAACAGCTGATATAAATGCCAACAGTATAGGTGCTACAATATCTTCAAATACCATTAAACCTAATATAAGTTCAGTTTCCGGATTAGCTATTCTGTGATTGTCAACAATAATCTTGGTTGTGATAGCAGAAGAAGATGCATATGCAACACCACCAATCAAAACAGATTGAAATAGAGAAAAACCTAAAGATTTACTAATTAAAAATATTAATCCAAAGTTAAACAAAAGATCTAGTATTCCTACAGACCATATTCTCTTTGCGGTATTAATAGCTCTGACTATGTTGAATTCTAAACCTAAGTAAAAGAATAAAAAAACTAATCCTAGCTCACTAAATACTTCTAATGCTTCATCTTCATATATAAAATGTCCTAAAAGCAATCCTGCTAATATATAGAATAAAACAGAGGGAAATTTTAATAATTTAGCTACATATCCGGCCATAAATAAAGCAACAGTTATAATTCCAAAAATTAAAAGAAAAGGTATATTTGTGAATTGTTCCATTTATTTAGAGTTTCTCCTAATGAAATAGATTATGTAAGAATATTCTAATATATATTATTAAACTTTATCTAGCAATGCTAACAATAAAGGTTTTATTCCTATTGTAAGTCGCTTTTATAGTGAAATTAAAATATTTTTCCCTTAAAATTTAATTTTGTAAATGAAAAATAAGATAAAGGTTAAAGATGGAAGAAAATTTAAAAAAGGGTAATACTGTTGAGGTTAATCAAAAGGACAAAAATAACATTGAGTTGTCTATAGTTATTCCCATATATAATGAAGAAGAAAATTTACCTATACTTTATGAAAAACTAAAATCTGTTTTAGATAATTTAGGAAAAAGTTATGAAATAATATTTGTTAATGATGGTAGTACGGATAAGTCATGGGAAATTATAAAAAAGTTTGCAGAAAAGGATAAACATGTCGTAGGTGTTAACTTTAGAAAAAACTTTGGTCAAACTGCTGCAATGTCTGCAGGTTTTCAAATAGCTAGAGGAGATGTAATTATAACCATGGATGGAGATTTACAGAATGACCCTGAGGATATTCCTAAACTTTTAGAAGTGTTAAACCAAGGTTATGATATAGTTAGTGGTTGGAGAAAAGATAGAAAAGATACTTTTTTAACTAGAACCCTTCCTTCAAAAATTGCTAACTGGTTAATATCAAAAACTACAGGTGTATATCTACACGATTATGGTTGCTCTTTAAAAGCATACAGGTCTGAAGTTGCTAAAAGACTAGATTATTATGGAGAAATGCATAGATTTTTACCTGCTTTAGCAAAATCAGTAGGAGCAAAGATAACTGAAATACCTGTTAAACATCATCCTAGAA
>JALSPY010000261.1 GCA_026985705.1 Hydrogenothermaceae bacterium
GGGATGGGACCCCAAGGAAACTTGGACAGCAGTTTCTATAGCTGTTTATGCAGCAATAGTTCACCTTAAATATATTAAAGATTGGTATTCTCCTTTCAAAATGGCAGTATTTTCAGTTTTAGGATACTTCTCGATATTAATGACTTACTTTGGAGTTAATTATTTCTTATCAGGTTTACATTCTTATGCTACAGGAGACCCTTTCCCTATACCAACATGGGTTTACTGGGCTTTAGGTATACTATCTGTATTAATTGCTTTAGCCTATAGAAATAGAAAGCTGATAGAAAATTAAGTATTATTAAATTAAAAAAGTTTCGGGGGATTGAATATGTTTAAAGGCTCAATAGTTGCATTAATAACTCCATTTAAAGATGGAGAGATAGATAGAAAATCTTTAAAGAGACTTATAGAGTTCCATATAGAGAATGGGACAGACGCAATATTGGTAGCTGGAACAACTGGCGAAAGTGCAACTTTGACATTTGAAGAGCATGAGGATTTAATAAAAATGGCTGTTGATATGGCGGAAGGTAGAATACCGATAATAGCAGGGACAGGTGCTAATGCAACACATGAAGCTATTGAGTTAACAAAATCTGCTGAAAAGTTTGGAGCTGATGCTTCTTTACAGATAGTCCCATACTATAACAAACCTACTCAAGAAGGTATATATCAGCACTTTAAAGCTATAGCAGAAGAAACAAATATACCTTTAATCTTATACAATATACCTTCAAGAACAGGAGTTGATATGCTACCAGAAACATTTGCAAGGTTATATGGAGATTTTCCTAACATTATAGGTTTAAAGGAAGCTACCGGAAAGGTATCAAGGGTTTCTGAAATTATTAACCTTACTAACAATGAAGTGGTAATACTATCTGGAGATGATGCTTTAACATTACCTATGATGGCTGTAGGAGCTAAGGGAGTTATATCCGTAGCCAATAACATTGTTCCAAAGGATATAGCTCAGATGTGTAAATATGCATTGGAAGGTAAGTTTGACAAAGCTTTAGAAATTCATAATAGATATTGGAAATTATTTAAAACTTTATTTATAGAGACAAATCCTATTCCTGTTAAAACAGCTAGTTATATAATGGGCTTAATTGATAAATTGGAATTTAGACTACCTCTATTCTATATGAATGAAAAAAATCTAGATACTCTAAAAGAAACTCTTAAATGGTATAAATTAATTGATTAAAAATGGGGGGTTTTTTTTATTTTGCTCTCCCCCCCATCCTTCTTCAAAAAAGATATTATCTAACCTCTACAGCTTTTTTAAATCTTCTTATTGCTTCAGGAAAGAATATAGAGAATAAATAACCTAACTTTATTTTTTTATGGTCTATTAGCATCTTCCATTGGAAATGCTCTGTTAATAATATAATTACAAGTTGGTCATCTTCTAAGTTTACCATATAGTAATCCCCTAAAGTTGGAAAGTTAGAAGATACAACAGCCTTTCTTATATAGTCAGTGATATTTGCAAATAGTGCAGATGCTTTTGGATTACTGTTATAACCCTCTATTACTGGTAAACCATCATCTGAGTAAATGTCTGAAGAAACTAATCCTTCACCAAGCTCTTCTTTTGCAAAATTTACACAATCTTGAAGAGCTTCTAAAGTTCTCCCTGTTGCCATAGTTTTTATACC
>JALSPY010000262.1 GCA_026985705.1 Hydrogenothermaceae bacterium
GGTTGCCATATAAAAGTTGATTATTCACAAGGAGAAAAACATCCTGACTGGATAGCTATGGGAAATGCAGTTGATATAAATGGATTAACCGCCGATGCAAGAGGAGAGTTTAAAAAGTTTCTGATAGATGGAAAGATTTCAGAAACGAGAAGTTATTTAAGATGGGAAAATCCACCGTTAGCCCAAAATGGAGAAGGTAGAATATCACCTGCCATTCCAGGGTGCCAGACAACAATAACAGTTATTGGAAAAGATGGAAAACCTCTTCTCTTAAATCATATATTTAAAATTCCTAATGTTGAAGGAGCTGGGAAGGAAGGTCAAAAGGCTATAGATATTTCCCCTGTCCAACCACACACTATACAAAAAGAAGCAAGAAGTTGTGAAAGTTGCCATGGAAATCCTGTAGCTATGGGTTATGGAATTGAGGAGGGAAAACTATACTCTGACCCATCAAAACCTTATATAGTTGATTTGACAACTGCAGATGGAAAGATTATTCCTAAAATATTTAAAACTCAAATTAATTCCATTCCAAATTTAAATCATGACTGGTCTAGATTTATAACGGAAAAGGGAAAACAACTTCAAACGGTAGGACATCACTTTAAACTTTCCAGACCATTAAACAATGAAGAAAGGGCTAAATTAGACAGAAGGGGTGTTTGTATATCTTGTCATAAAACTATACCTAAAGGTGATTTAGCAGTTAGCTTACTTACACATATTAAAGAAACTACAAATATAGAAATAGATAAACAAAAACACGATAGTATTCTTCATAAATTGTTGTTAATAGGAGCTTGGGCTCAGGTTGGAGGAGTTTTTTTACTAGGAATAGTGCTTTTAGGCTTTATTTGGAAAGTGAAAAGAAGGAAAAAATTTAATTGATAGGGCTCCCCTATAAGCCGGGTTCTGTTGAATATGGTCATTTATCTCAGCTCCCTACCCGAGAGCATAGGGAGATAAACTCCCATTAGGGCGGGCCACCCTAAAATGCTCTCCTACTTGGGATTGCTCCAGAGGGGCGGGCAAACTTACCAGCTCACACTGGTAAGTGGTAGGCTCTTACCCTACCCTTTCACCTTTACCTGATTTAGTATCCATTTTCGGTGGATGACCACCTACATCAATGTTTAGAATACTAAATCAGGAAGTCTTCTCTCTGTTGCCCTGACCATGAGGTTGCCCCCATCTACCTTTCGGTAGCCTCCTGCCCTGTGGAGCCCGGACTTTCCTCCCCTCAAACTAGAGGGGCGACCATACAGGAAACCCTACCTAGCTCAAAAATTTATTCCTATCTAAATTACTTTCCACCTTTATCTAAAAAGAGTATAACTCCAAAAATAATGGCAGTAAATATCACCATACCAATAATAATTATTGGAAACCAAGTGCCGGGGTCCATACCTAAACCTTACCTCCCTATAATTTTTTAGTATTCCCATAGTGCAGTTGATAGATATTTTTCTCCTCCATCTGGACAGATAAATACTATAACACCCTCATTAATTTCCCTTGCTATTTGTATAGCCGCTTCAAAAGCTGCTCCTGAGGATTGACCAACAAAGACCCCTTCCTTTTGAGCTAAATCTCTAGCCCTCTGATAAGCTATATCTGTTCCTATAAACATTGTCCTATCAAGTCTATTTTCATCAAAAATACCCGGTTTAATAGATGTCTCTATATATTTTAATCCTTCTATACCGTGAAAAGGACTATCTGGCTGAACTCCTATAATCTGAATATCTGGGTTGTATATTTTTAATCTTCTACCTGTTCCCATAATAGTTCCACCTGTTCCTATACCAGCTATAAAATGTGTTATTTTCCCCTCTGTTTGCTCCCATATCTCTACACCAGTTGAGTAAAAATGGGCTTTCCAGTTAGAATCATTATTATACTGGTCTATGTAGTAATACTTGTTTGGATACTTTTCTACCAGTTTCCTAACAAACTTTATAGCTCCATCTGTACTTTCTAAAGGATTTGTAAAGTGTATTTTTGCTCCGAAAGCTTGAATTATTTTTTTCCTCTCCTCACTTACATTTGAAGGCATAGCCAGTTCCACTTTATATCCTAGAGCAGTTCCTACCATTGCCAAAGCTATACCTGTGTTTCCAGAGGTGGCATCTAATATAATCTTATCCTTTGTTAATTTTCCTTCTTTAATAGCATCAACTATCATTCTTGTTGCAGGTCTATCTTTTACAGAGCCACCCGGATTATATCCTTCTAATTTTGCATATATTTTTATATTCTTAATTTTTATATCATCAGGAAGAGCTTTTGATAACTCTATAAGTGGGGTATTACCAACAAGCTCCAATATAGATTTTCTTTTCTTCCTTATACCTTCATCATGTTCCCCAAGTATCCACATAAGTTCACCTATAATAAACTTTCTGATTAAAAATAGATTTTAGCCTATTTTTTTAATATTTTCTTTGTGTTTCAACTATGTATTTTTCTAATCCCAACTCTCTACATACATCTATTACATTTACAACTTTTTGAAATTTTACATCTTTATCGGCTCTTAAAAGAACTATCGGATTTTTTGAGTTTATTTCTTTTTTTAAAAGATTTTTTAACTTTTCTAACTCAACAGGTTTATTATCCAGTAATAAACCTTTTTTAGTTATGGATATTACTATCTGATGATTTTTAATTTCTTTATTTTCTCCAGTTTTTGCTTCAGGTAAATTTAAAGGTATTTTCTGTTCCACAATAAAAGTAGCAGTTGCCATAAATATTATTAAAATAACCAAAACTATATCAACAAAAGGTGTCATATTTATTTCTGATATTTCCTTATCATCTTCATCTATAAGCTTCAAAATTCTCTCCTTTAAAATTTATTGGCATATGATTATTATAGATATATTCTGAGAACTGATTTATTCTTATTGTAAAAATTAAAAAAGATAAAGGGGGATAATAATGGAGAAAATAGCCATAGTAGATTATAAAAATGGTAAATTTTTAGGAAGTATAGAGGGAAAGGATACTGTTATAAACCTTACAGAAACAGGTTTAAGAGCAACAGACTTTATGCTTATATCAGTTGGATACTGTTTTGGATTAACAGTTGAAGCATATGTTAACCATAAAGGCTATAAAATAGAAAATTTACAGATAAAAGTCATAGGTAAAAAACATGAAAAGGAAAATAGATATGAAAAAATAACTATACAAGTATCTTTTAAAACAGATTTACCACAGGATAAAATAGACAGAATAATGGTTATAGGTAAAAGAGGTTGCACTGTAAGTAATACAATGTTAAAAACTCCAGAAATAGAAGCTGTTTATGTTAAACCAAATAGTTAATAATTATTTCCATTATGTTATAATAGTTAGGCTGTATATAAATGATTAAGTGGAGGAAGTATGAAAACAATAGATGCTCGTAAAGTAGAAAACAGAAGGGAATGGTATGTAATTGATGCTACAGGTAAGAACTTAGGTAGATTAGCAACACTGATAGCAAACATTTTAAGAGGAAAACACAAACCTTATTTCCAAAAAGACGTAGATATAGGAGATTTTGTTATTGTATTAAATGCAGATAAAGTTCAGGTTAACTCTAAAAAATTAATAGGAAAAAAGTATATATGGCATACTAACAGACCAGGTGGTTTTAATGAGAGAACTTTACAATGGATGTTAGAAAATAAACCAGAAGAAGTTATTAGACTTGCTGTTAAAAGAATGTTGCCTAAAAACAGACTTCAAAAGAGATTTATGAAAAGACTGAAAATTTACAAAACTTCTGAACATCCACATAAAGCTCAAAATCCTAAAAATTTAGATGAATTAGCTAAACTTTGGAAAAACTTCTAAGGAATGGAGGTAAAGATGGCAAAAACTATTAAGATAGACCCTAAAATAGCAAAGTATGGAACAGGAAAAAGAAAAGAAGCTATAGCTAGAGTTTGGATATTTCCCGGAGAAGGTAAAATTACAGTAAAAAGCTCCTCAGGTAAAGAGTGGGATGGGAAAGAGTATTTTGAAAGAGAAATATTAATGGAAAGAATAAATAGACCTTTCGTTATAACAGAGACTTTAGGTAAGTTTGATATTTATGCAACTGTTAAAGGTAGTGGTAAACCTGCTCAAGCTGAAGCAATAATGTATGGTATAGCTAAAGCCTTACTTGAGTATAATCCTGAATTTAGACCAATATTAAAATCTGCAGGATTGTTAACAAGAGATGCTAGAATAAAAGAAAGAAAGAAATACGACCAAATGGGTGCAAGAGCAAAATACAGATGGTCAAAAAGATAATACTTTTTCCTTTCTCTTCCCAACTTTCTTTAAAACTTTCTATCTAAACTATTTTTCAAGAGGTATCATATGAATAATCTTTTAGCCTCTCTTAAACCTTATCCAATGGAAGAGCTTAATAGGATAAAGGAGCAATTAAAAAGAGAAGGAAAAAAGATATATGATTTTGGAACAGGAGACCCTAAAGAGCCAACAGCTGATTTTATTATTGAAACATTAAAAAACTCTATACCTGAAATCTCCCAGTATCCATCTGTAAGTGGAAGAAAAGATTTAAGGGAAGCAATATCTAGATGGTTTTTTAAAAGATTTAATGTTAAATTAGACCCTAATGAAGAAATAATTCCTTCAAATGGCTCAAAAGAGGCAATATTTCATTTCCCTTTGGTATTTATAGACCCAGATGAAGATAAAAAGAAAGTTTTATTTGGAACTCCAGCCTATCCTGTTTATGAGAGGGGCACATTATTTGCAAATGGTATTCCTGTAGCTGTAAAGTTAAGAGAGGAAGAAAATTTTCTTTTAAGATTGGATAAACTACCTAAAAGTTTACTTGAAGAAACTAAAATTGTATGGATAAATTACCCTCACAATCCTACAGGAGCAATAGCAGATAAAAATTACTTTGAAGATATTTACAATATATGTATTGAATACGATATAATCCTTTGCTCTGATGAATGTTATACAGAAATATATTTTGATGAAAAGGATAAGCCAATTTCAGCATTGAATGTTGGTTATAAAAATGTTGTTGTATTTCACTCTTTATCTAAGAGAAGTGGATTGACAGGTTATAGAACAGGTTTTATAGCCGGTGATAAAGATATAATTTTAAAATATAAAAAGTATAGAGCTTCCTTTGGAGTAGCTACTCCTGATTTTATACAACAAGCTGCAAGGGAAGCTTGGTTAGATGAAAAACATGTGGAAGAGAGAAGAGAAATATTTAGAAAAAAAAGAGACAAATTTTTAAAATTTTTAAATGAGTTAAAGTTAGAGTTTTTATATCCTAAAGCAACATTTTATATATGGATAAAAACTCCAAAAGGTGTAAGCTCAAAAGAGTATATAAAAACTCTTTTAAAGTATGGAATAGTAGTTTCACCGGGAGAAAATTTCTGTAGCGGTTTAGAGATAAAAGAGAATAGCTGTAAATCTGATTACTTTAGGGTAGCTTTAGTTCCTACATTGGAAGAAATAGATGAAGCTATAAAATTATGGAAGAAAGCCCATATGGAAATTATGAATTCTTAATCTTTTTATTCTTTAACTCTTTAAAAAGCTGAAAATACTCCTCTGCTTTTCTATCCACTGAAAACTTTTCAATATTTTTTAATGATAAATTTCTATATTTTTGATAAGTATTTTTATCAGTTAAGACTTTAATTATATAGTTTGACAAAGAAGTTATATCTTTTTCATTTACTTTTATTCCGCTGTTTCCTAAAACCTCTAAATGACCTCCATAACTATTGAAGGCTATAATAGGTAGTCCTAATGTCTGAGCCTCTAAGATAACAATAGAAGACCCCTCTAATAAAGAGGGTAAAACAAACAGTTTGGAATTTTTTAAATATTTATATGGATTACTTTTATAACCTAAAATATAAACAGAGTTATTCAAACCTAACTTTTTTATTTCTTCTTCTAAAATTTTTCTTTGAGAACCATCTCCTACAATTACCAATTTTGCATTTTTTATATGGTTAACGACCTTCTTAAATGCTTTTATAAGATATATTTGTCCCTTTTCAACTTCTAATCTCCCTACATTTATAACAACAGGATTTATAAATATCTGTTTTTCATATTCAGAAAGAGGTTCTTCAGATAATTTTTTAACTCTCTCTGTATTAATAAAATTTTGAATAACCTCTATTTTTTGTTCATCTAAAAAGAATGTTTTTTTTAAATCTTCCTTTACAAAGTTTGAAACAGCTAAAACTTTATCTAAATTTGAATAAAGTTTTTTTATTAGAAGTCTGTAAGGATACTTATACCAGTTTGTATTTTTCTTATAATTATCAACATAATGAACTGAACCTATGAAAACAGTTTTATCAAAATTTCCCAAATATTTTGTTAAACTAAGAATAATATTCTGGGTTAACATATAGCTAAAAACTATATCAAAATTTTCCCTTTCTAATATTTTTTTTAATCCTAAAGCTTTACCTATCTCCCCTTTTCTATTTAAAACATACTTTTGAAAATTTATATCTATATCATCTTCAGAATTTTTACTTACAACAAATCTAACATCTAAATCATATTTTTCCTTAAGTTTATTTGCTAAATCTACAGCTAATTTTGCAGTTGAAGATATTTTCCAAAGATTATGGGAATAGAATAGTATTTTCATTTATATTTTTCCCTTTAAATTTTCATCTGTATTAGATGATTATAATAAAAAACATCTGCATATAAAAAATATTAATAATTTTCCAGTTTTTAAAAGGAAATTAAGGACAAAAGAAAAGATTTTACAAGTTTAACCTACTTAAAAACTAATTTTCTTCTTTATCTTTTTCTTCTTTGTCTTTTTTCTCTTTTACTTCCTTAATTTGTTGTTCAAAATTCTTTATAGCTATTTTAAATACCTCCTCCACATGCTCTACAAATATCAGATTTAAATCTTTTCTTACAAAGGTTGGTAAATCTTCCATTACTTCATCTCTGTTATCTTTAGGTAGTATAACATTTTTTATTCCTGCTCTCTTTGCAGCAAGGATTTTTTCTTTTAGACCTCCTACAGGTAAAACATTTCCCCTTAAGGTGATTTCTCCTGTCATAGCTACATCACTTCTAACAGGTAATTCCATCAAAATTGAACATATGGCAGTTGCTATAGATATTCCAGCAGAGGGTCCATCTTTAGGTATAGCTCCAGCTGGAACATGGACATGTATATCATACTTTTGAAAAATTTTAGGCTCTATTCCATACTCTTTAGATTTAGACTTGATATAGGATAATGCAGTCATTGCACTTTCTTTCATAACGTCTCCCAAAGAACCTGTTAAAACTAAATTTCCTTTACCGGGCATTTTTGTTGCTTCTATTTTAAGGATTTCTCCTCCTACTGCTGTCCAAGCTAAACCATGAACTACTCCTATCTGGTCTTTTTCCTCCTTCTCTGGCATATATAAAGGAGCACCTAAAAATTTTTTTACTAGAGATTTAGTTATTCTATACTTTTTCTTTTTTCCTTTT
>JALSPY010000263.1 GCA_026985705.1 Hydrogenothermaceae bacterium
AATAAATTTTCTGAAAATTTAATGGTTAGATAGAAATATCTATGTTTTAAAAATTCCCTTTTCTAACATCTCTTTTAACTTTCTTTTTAATATTTTACCTGTTGCATTTTTAGGAAAATCTTCCACTATGAAAATATGTTTAGGAATTTTATAATCTGCAATTTTCCCTTTTAAAAATCCCTTTATTTCCCTTTCTCCAAAATCCTTAATACCTTCAACAAGCTTTACAAATGCTACAGGTATTTCTCCATAGTTTTTATCTTTCTTTCCGATAACCGCTGAAATCTCTATATTTGGATGTTTATTTAATAACTCCTCTATATCCCTTGGATATATATTTATACCCTTTGAAATGATTAAATCTTTCTTTCTATCAACTATATACAGATACCCTTCCTCATCAAATTTTCCTAAATCTCCTGTAAAAAGCCAACCATCTTTTATAACTTTATCAGTTTCTTCTTTATTTTTATAATAACCTTCCATAACACAATCACCTTTTACAACAATCTCTCCAATCTCTCCAACAGGTAGCTCATTAAAATTATCATCAACAATTTTCACTGTGTAATCAGGTAATGGTTTACCAACAGACATAGCTTTAGGTTTTTCAGGTGGATTTATTGATACCACAGGAGAGCATTCTGTAAGCCCATACCCTTCAATTAAAGGAGTTCTAGGAAACTGTTTTTTCATCTTATTAAATGTCTCAGCTGGTAGAGGTGAACCTCCACTGACAAAAAATCTAATATTGTGAAAAAAACGGAAATACCACGGAAGTTTAGCTTTAGAAAGGGCATTGTAAACTTCAGGAACACCTAAAAATATACTTACTCTCCTTAAAAGTGTTTGTTTTAAAATATTTGAAAATGGAAAGACAGACCTTATTATCACAAAGGAAGCTCCAAGGTATATAGGTAATAGTATAGATGCTGTTAATGTAAATGTGTGAAACATAGGTAGATATACGATAAATCTATCTTTATCTGAAATTTTTCCTAAAAATGCTATATTTTCAACATTAGATATTAAATTTCTGTAGGATAACATTACACCTTTAGGAGAGCCTGTTGTTCCAGATGTATAAAGAATGACAGCTGTATCATTAATGGAAGTATTTTCTTCAAAATCTAAAAATTTTTCAAATTTTAAACCTTTTTTTAAAGAGTGTTTGCTATCTATATCTTTCCAAATTATATACTGAAGAAAAGATTTTTCTTTTATACTCTCTAATCTTTTTTTGAATTCTCCTTCTGTAATTAAGGCTTTAGCTTCACTGTGATTTAGTATATGCTCTATCTCCTCTGATTTTAAAAATGTATTAATAGGAACTGGAATAGCCCCTATCTTTTGAACTGCAAATAGAGATATAACAAAATCTGGTGAATTTTTGAGTAAGATGGCAACTTTATCGCCTTTTCCTATTCCTAGATTTAGGAGATAACCTCCTAAACTATCTATATAACCTTTTAATTGTCTATAAGTCAAATTCCCCTCTTCTGAGAATATCACTTTTTTGTTTTTAAACTTAACTGCATTTTCTTTTATTACAGAGTAAAAATTTTTGTGTAAAAATTTAGCTAAACTCATAATACTTCCTCACCAAAGTTGTTCTCCCTTTCTGTTCCAATACTTTTTAACTTAACTTTAGTTATCTCA
>JALSPY010000264.1 GCA_026985705.1 Hydrogenothermaceae bacterium
TCGGAAAGATAAGAAAGAAAAGTAAAGTTTTAATTGTTTCTTTGGGAAGAAATCTTATAGGTCAAAATAGATATATTGAAAATTTAACCGATTTAAGGAAGATAATCTCTTTAATTTTTGAAGGAAGAATAAAAAATTTAATAATTTTTGGTGAAGACATTTTAGAGCATTTTGAAACTAACTATCTAAAAAGTTTATTTATAAATCTAAATAATATAATTAGTATTACTCCTTTTTATGACGGGTTAGCTCAAATCAGTGATATAGCTGTAGGCTCTTCTTTATGGATGGAAGAAAAGGGTTCTGTTGACACATGGAGAGGAAAGGTATGTTTAAGTGCAAGTATACAAACCCCCATCACAGAGGATTACATTGTCTCTAGAATTAACGAGCTTATAAAAAATAAAGAGGAGAAGGTTAATATAGATTTAAGTTATATTCCAGTAAAAGATGAAGGATATATATATCCAACTGTAGAGTTAGAAAAGTTCAGCTATTTTTCTAAAAGGTCTGAAAACATAAATAAACTCTTAGATAAAAGAAAAATAAAAGTTTAAAATTTTTCTAAAAGTTTTTGATACTGTTCTGGAGTGTTTACACTAAAGTAGCTTCCTAATGCTTTATCTATAATTTTTATCTCCTCTTCATACACATACTTAACATTGAGTTTATCAATCCAAGCAAAGAGGGAATTTTTTCTTTGATTAAAGTATATATCTTTAGCAATTTCTAAAGTATTCTTTTTATATATAGTATTAATAGGTTGATATTTACCGTTTATAACTGGAATTATGCAATCATAATCTTCTAGAATAGATTGAAAATATGGAATAATCTTTCCTTTAAAAAGTGGAGTATCACAGGTTAGAAGAAAAAAGCTATCTGTTTCTATTTCGTTAGCACAGCTTACAACAGCATTTAAAGGTCCTCCAAATTTATCTATATCTTTAATAAATTTAACAGGTTTATTTAGAAAAGTTATTTCATCTCTGTATAAATCTTCAGGTTTGTTAATTGAAAGTATTATTTCATCAACGAAATCTTGTATCTCTTTAAGAATTGTTTTTAAAAAGGTATTCCCTTTATACTTAAGAAAAGCCTTATCCTTTCCCATTCTTTTACTCTGTCCACCAGCTAAAAGAACTGCTGTTATACTCACAGTAAATTTCTTCTCCTTAAATATTCCTCTATACTTTTTAATGTTTCTTCAAATAAATGTATCATTTCTATAGCCATCAAAATCTCGTTTTTCATCTCTTCAATTTCTCCAGGATATTCATGAGTTAGTTTATTCCTTAATTTTCTTATTCTTATCCAGTCATCAGAAGAAGTAATAATATTTAATTTTTCTAACTTATCTAAAATATCTATAAAACTCATATCCTCATAAAAATCACCTATAACCATTAAAAATCTTCTAAACAGTTTCTGACCCATAAAATCTTGTAATTTTAAAAATCTATATATAAATGTGTCTATAACTTTTACAGTTTCAAAATCATCTATATTAAAATTTTCTACTAATCCTTTTTCCTTAATTTCATTAGAAGCCTTTTTTAATCTGTCTAGATGAAGATATGCTATGTTTAAGTTTTCTTTAAATATTTTCAAAGTAAAACCCCTTTTTCTCTAGCTTCTTTGTGTATACTTTTATCTTTTTTATTAGGAGATTTTACAACTAAATCAACTTTCCTTGTTAAACCTCTCTTCTCAAGGATAGTTAAAAACTCTATTTCGTCTTTTATGGATATTTCTTTATCTGTTTCTACAAATATATCTATATCACCACCTTTTCTATTTATATCAGCTCTACTACCAAACAGATAAACCTTACAGTTTTTTCCAAATATCTTCTTTGCTGTATTCTTAATTAAAAGAATGGACTTTAAATCTAATCTTACCTTACTTAATTTATTTTTCATCTTTACTTAAACCCATATATATATTCTTCAATAGATTATCCATCATTTTTAAATAGCCTTTGCCCAAACCAAAAGGGTCTAGATAAATTGCATTAATACCAGCTTTCTTTAATAAATCTAAATATTTAGGATTATAGAACTGTTTTGATACAAAGATATACTTTATATTTTTTTCCTTTACAAGATTAGTTATGTGTAGGATATGTTTAATTGTTGGCTCTCTACCATGCCCTAACTCTATTACCGCTAAATATTCTAATGAAAAAGCTCTAGTCAAATATGGATATAGGTAGTGATAAGAAATAAAATACCTATGTTTTAAACTTAGAAATTTATTTTTCCACCTTGTATACAGATTTACAGTTTTTAAAATAAAATCAGAGTAATTTTTATAATAGTAATCTTTATTTTTTGGGTCTATCTTTATTAAAGTTTTATAGTATTTATCAGCTATTAAAATTGCTAGCCTTGGGTCTAGCCATATAGCAGGGTGAAAGGTTTCAGTATGGTGATGATGGTGTTTATCTTCTTCTTTATTATTAGAATGGTTATCTTCATCAAATTCGTATTCTCTTATTAATAGATTTTCAGGAATGAGATTACCAACATTTATAACTTTTCCATTTACAACCTTTAACAATGAGTTAACATTTGGCTCTCCAGAACCTAGATAAACAAAAATATCTGCATTACTTATCTTTTTTATATCTGAAATCTTATACTCATATAGATGAAATGATATATTTGGAGGAATAATATAACTAACATTAACCTTGTCTTTTCCTATCTCTTTAAAAATATCTGCAAGTGGTTTTACTGTAGTTATGACATTGACTTTGGCAAACACATCTAAAGAAAAAATAAGAAAAAAAAGTAATATTGAGCTTATCATTCTCATTTTTTTCCTCTCATACCATAAAGTGCATATCATCAACAAGTATGAAGCTTAATTTTGGAATTTTTCTCAATTTCATTTTTTGTCCTAGTAAGTGTCTTATATAAGGTTTAGCTTCGTTTAATTTTTCTAAAACATCCTGTCTGTCTTTTAATACAGATATATAAACCTTTGCTTCTTCTAAATCCTTACTTGTTTCTACTCTTAAAACTGAAACTATATTGTTCTGTTGGATAGGTAAGTCAACTAAAAAAATATTACTTAAAACTCTTTTCATTTCTGCGTTTATTCTTTCTCTTCTATGTTTAGACATTTCATACCTCTTCTATATATTTTTTATAACTTTCTTTACAGTTGAAATAATATAATCAATCTCATTATCAGTAAGAGCAGGATGGACAGGAATAGCAAATATATCTCTAGTAAGCTGTTCAGCAAATGGACAGTCTAAATGTTCTGCATTTCTTAATTGATGTAATGTGTATTCATAATAAATTCTTGCTCCTATTCCCTCCTGAACTAATTTTTCCACAATTTCATCCCTTTTTGGATGTCTTAAAGCGTATATATGATAAACATGTTTTCTACCCTCAAACTCTCTCGGTATCTCTAAACCCGGTAAATCTTCAAACTCTCTATTATAAAGTTGAGCTATACTTCTTCTTTTCTCATTATATTTCTCAAGTTTTTGTAATTGCCAATATCCTATCCCAGCTTGAAATTCTGTAATTCTTAAATTTAATGCTGGGTGATTTCCAAACTCAATCCAGTTAGATATTTTTTCATCTAAGTTTGGATCTTTAGTTAAGATAGCTCCACCTTCTCCCATTGCAACATTTTTAGAAGCATAAAAACTAAATGCAGCTATATCACCTAAACTTCCAACTTTTTTTCCTTTGTATTCAGCTCCATGTGCTTGAGCTGCATCTTCTAAAATTAGGATATTTTTTTCCTTACAAAGCTCTTTTATTCTATCCATATCTGCAGATTGACCGAAAAGATGAACTGGTATTACTGCCTTTGGTGAGAATTTTTCAATAGCTTCTTCTAATGCATTAACATTTATACAATAATCATCTCCAACATCAACAACAACTGGAGTTCCACCTGCAAGTATTACTGCATCGATAGTCGCCATAAAACTAAATGCAGGGACTATAACTATATCTTCTTTTTTCTCTATTCCTATTGCCTTTAAAGATATATATAAAGCAGCTGTTCCACTACATACAGGATGACAGAAACCAGAGCCTATATAATCTCTAAATGCTGTTTTAAACTTTATAGTCCATTTTCCTCTTGTTATCTGTCCAGATTTTATTATTTCTAAAACTGTGTTTTCTTCTTCCTTACCAAATACAGGCTTTATGATAGGTATCAAATCAATTCCTCCTAGATTATTAAAACCTAAATTATTATAAGGCTTTATCTAGGATTAGAAAGAATTTTTATGGATAATCAACTCCACCTTTTGAAAATGGATTACATCTCAAAACTCTCCAGACAGCTTTTAATAAACCCTTTATCACTCCGTATTTTTCTACAGATAAAATTGCATAGTCTGAGCAGGAAGGATAGTATCTGCAACTTGCAGGGTAAAGTGGAGATATAAATTTTTGATAAAGCTTAAGAAAAGTTATCACTGCTTTTTTTATCATTTAAGACTTTCTCCAAACTTTTCTTTAACTCATCTGAAATTTCATTACTTTTTTTTTAAGTAAAGTTTTATTAGCAATAATAACTATATCTACCTGCCCACTTAACAAAATATGATTTTTCTTTAAAAGAAGGCGAAGAGCCTCTTTTAATATTCTTTTAACTCTGTTTCTTTCAACTGCCTTTTTAGAAATCTTTTTAGAAACGATAAAGGCAAATCTAAGATTTTTTTCTTTTGATGGAAGATAGAGAAACATAAAGTTTTTAGATTTTAAAACTTTACCTTTCTTTAAAACTTCCTTTATTCTTTTAGATTTTAAGGTGAGTATCTTCAACTCTGATTAAACAGCTAATCTTTTTCTTCCCTTTCTTCTTCTTCTAGCTAAAATTTTTCTTCCAGCTTTAGTTCTCTTTCTAGCTAAGAAACCAGAAGTTCTTTTTCTTTTCTTATTTGAAAGTCTGTTCTTTATCTTTTCAGCCATTTTTACCTCCTTTAATATTAGTATTAATTAAAAAAGGGACATACCAATATAAAAAAAATGCGAGTTAAATCCTTATGGTATGCCCCTTTTGATATTCTCTATTAATAACCAGCTTTAGCGTCAAATATACCTGTGAAGATGAAGATTATTGCAATTAACAGTCCATATAAAACGAATGTTTCTATTAATGCCATTCCGATAAACATAGTTGTTAAGAGCTTTCCACCCATATTAGGGTTTCTAGCCATTCCCTCTAATACACCTCTAACTGCATTTCCCAATCCAGCTGCTCCACCTCCAGCTGCTGCACCTATAGCAATACCAGCACCTATAGCTACACCTGCAAAGAATATAGATTTAGCCAAATCTCCGTCTCCACCTTCAGCTAGAGCAGATGAAACTGCACCTGCAATCATTAAGAACATCATAAACAGGTTAGAAATTCTCCTCATTAATAACCTCCTTAACAGTGTTATTTTATTATAAGAATTTGTGTATCTAACTCATCAACTATATCTTCTAAATCCTCAAATATAACAACTAAGTCTGGTTTTTCTTTTTCTGCTATTTTAGGTAATCTTTTGATTAAAGTTCCCTCAGCCTCAATTATATATTTAACATTATCTAAGTTTCTTAATAAACCTTTTATCTTTTCCTCTGCTTTTTTTATTTCCTCTTCTTTAAAATGCGGTTTTATAGGTAAGCTAAATCCTAAACTTGCTTTTATTAAGGAAAATACATCTTCTAACTCATAAAAAACTATCAACTCTGCGTTATACTTCTCTTTTAGATTTTCAGCCCACTCTAAAGCTTTTATTGATAATGGAGATAAATCTATAGCTACTAAAATTTTATTTATTTCTACCATTTATCTCTCTCCTTTAATGACCTTCATCTGATATTGCACCAGCTATATAAACTGTAGTTAGTATCATAAATACATAGGTTTGTAAGAATACTGCTATTAAGTGAACTACCATTATAGGTAATGGTATAAGTAAAGGTATCAACATTATTAAGACAATTGTTATAAGCTCACCACCTGTCATATTTGCAAATAGACGTAAAGCTAAAGTGATAGGTCTGCTTATATGTGAGATAACTTCAATTATAAAGAATACTGGAGCTGCCGCTGGTATAGGTCCCATAAACTGTTTTATATAAGATGCTCCATGTTTTTTTATTCCTTCTATATTGTAGATAACAAAAACTAACAAAGCTAAAGCTAAAGTTGTGTTTATATTAGCTGTATAGCTTTCAAATCCCGGTATCATTCCCAATAGATTTCCAAAGAATATAAATAATCCTAAACCTGCTACAAGGGCAAAATATTTTCTACCCTTCTCTCCCATGTTTTCTTTTAGCATATTATCAACAAACTCTATATATATCTCAAATATGTTTTGAATAGGTGTAGGAATTAAGGAAGGTCTTTTTGCTATTACACTAAATAAGGCTGGAATAACTATTAAAACACCTATTGCAAATAATACATGTTTTATATATATACCTTCCAAAATTTTTCCTCCAATTTTTATAAAACCTTTTCTATTATATCAAAAAATTTGTTTTGCAAGCTTTAAAAATTTTAGCATATAAATTTCAGTTTAAAGTTTAATTTTATTTTCCAGAGCTTTTGCTAATGTGAATTCATCAACATTTTCTAACACTGCTCCAAAGGGTATTCCGTAGGCAATTCTGGAAACAATAACAGGTTTATTTTTTAATAAATTGTATATATATGTAGCAGTTGCTTCTCCCTCTACTGTTGGATTTGTGGCTAAAATAACCTCTTTTACTCTGTTCGTTTTTACTCTTTCTAAAAGTTTTTTTATGTTTAAATCATCTGCAGTAATTCCCTCTAATGGAGAAAGTCTACCTCCTAAAATATGATATAAACCTTTATAACTTTTAGTTTTTTCTATTGTGAATGCATCAAAGCTTTCCTCTACCACACATAAAACAGACCTATCCCTTTTCTCATCGGAGCAGACATCACATATTTCTTTATCAGTATAAATGCCACATTCTTTACAAGGATGAACTTTCTCTAACATCTGATTTATTGTTTTAATAAGCTCAATAGCCTCTCCCCTTGGCATTTTTAGAAGATTTAATGTTAATCTTTGAGCTGATTTTTCTCCATAGCCGGGAAAACCTGATATTTCCTCTATAACTTTTTTTAATGTTTTAGGAATTATATCAATATCGGTTTCCATTATTTACCTCTGTTTTATAACTATATACTTTAGATTAAGAGAAAAATAAAAAAGAAAGTAGATTAACTAGTTATTTCTTTTATTCTCTCTACAACATCTTTGATTATCCAATCTGGAGTAGAAGCTCCTGCACTTACACCAACAGTTTTTACATTTTTAAACCAATCTTCTTTAAGCTCATCTGCTTTTTCAATGTGATATGTGTTAGGATTTAAACTTCTAGATATTTGAGCTAATCTGTTGGTATTACCGCTATGTTTTCCACCTATGATTATCATAATATCAACTGTAGGAGCTAATTTTTTTACTTC
>JALSPY010000265.1 GCA_026985705.1 Hydrogenothermaceae bacterium
ATAAAACTTTACCACTTTCTTTAGATTTTATCGCTAAATCTAAAAGTGTATCTAAATTCAGTTGTGAATTATTACTTTGTGAAAAACCTGAATTAAAACTTAATAGAAAAACTAAGAGTATTATTCCTAATATTTTACTTAAATACTGCCCCATTGTATCTTATTCTTTCCTCCTTTCCATTTCTTAGTATAACAATTTCTATTGGCTCTCCATTGTTTACAGTTGACATCAATTTATTAATTAATGTTGCCTCGTTTATTATAGGTATACCGTTAATTGAAACTATAATATCTCCTTCCTTTAGACCTAATTCCTCTGCCAAAGTTGTATCTGAAATACTTTCTATAATCAAACCTTTCTTTCCACCTTTTCTGTAAGGTTTTATAACTATATTTTTCATAAGACTAAAAACATCTCTATTTAGGTTTAGTTTCTTTAAATCAATTTCTTTAACTTTATCAGATTTATCTTTTACACTATCATAATGACTTTTTATCAATTTTCCCTTTAAATCTATATAAATTCTTTTTAAACCTTCTTTATCTTCAATCTCTATATAAAAACTACCTATTTTTATAACTTTACCATTATTCAGAGTATCTCCCACCTTTAAAAATCTTTTTTGGTTTTTTTCTGTTTCTATTAAAGCTAATTTCTGATTTCCTACCCATAGAATACCTATTAATTTTATACTTTTAGATAGGACAAGAATTTTTTCTTTATTTTTTTCTTTATTTTTAAACAACTCTTTTATCAGAGAAAGGTTTAACTGAGTTCTTTTTATATTACTTGCTTCTGTTATATTAAATACTGGTTTTGGTATAGAAAAGAATTTATACTCTAAAAATGAATTAATAAGATAAGCTAGAGAAAAAGAAATTATAGAAAAAAGAAAAAAAGAAAAAGGTAAATTTTCTAAATTTCCTATAAAAATCCTAAAATTTATATTTTTTAAGTATTTTTTCATCTATAGAAGACCATTTAAAATTTTTACTTCAAACTTTTCATTTATTTCTCTGTTTATACTTTGTCCTAAAAACCTACCTGTAAAATAGCCTTCTATATTAAGTTTATCTTTCCAAAGGATTTTACCTTTAAACTTACCATTTATATTAATTCCTTTTAATTTTGCTTCAATTTCTGAGTAATCTTTATTTTTCCTTATATTATACTTTAATCTCAAGCCATTAAAATTAGCTATACTTATCTTTCTTAGTATAACTTTTCCATCACCTTCCAAAATTTTAAAATCCCCCTCTTTGAATATCTTTAACTTTCCATCAAGTTTAGCAGAAAAGATATTTTTATCTTTGATAAACCTATCTGTATCAAATCTATTAAATTCTATAATTAGATTTTTAACAAAGGGCTTATAAGTTATTTTTAAATTTTTCTTTATTTTTGCTTCCTGATAAATTAATCTATTGGTTATAGATAGTTTTTTTATATATACATACCTGTTTTCTAAATCCTCAATCTTTAAATTTAGTAAGTTCCCATCTATTCTAGAAAAAAGAAAACCATTTGAGGATAAAATAAAAGACACCAGATATTTTGTTGGAAATGTTAACAGAAATGTTGTTAAAAATATAAAAGTTAATATAAAAATTTTTAGCTTTCTCATTTTAAACCTTTTATTTTAAATTTAATAAATGTTAATATTTAAATATTAAAGGAATAAAAGATAAAGGAGTTTCTAAAATGGTTATAGAGATTAAAGCACCGGAAGTTAACAATTATGATTTAGACCATCTAGTAGGTAGAGTTTTTTTTAAAGCAATAGATTTGTTAGGTGGATTGTCTAAATTAGCAGAGTATAGAACTTTAACCTGGCTACCTTCATTAGCTAGAGCATCCTTTGCAATTGTTTTAAGACAGGAATATTTAAAAACTGAGGAAGAAATTGCAGAAATTGTGGGAATTACTAAAAACACAGTTCGAAATATTCTAAGAGCTGACCCTAATGCAGCACTTTATAAAATTCAGCATATAGACGAATTAACTAAAGAAGAAAAACAACAACTTAAAGTTCATACTGCAGGAGGTATAGCTAAGTTAGCTTATAGACTTGTTAAAGAAGGTAATGAAGCTCAAATACTACTAGAATTCTGTAGAGAGATGTCAGCTAAAGCGGTTCAAACTTGTGATGCTCCATGGGCTTATTTAGTTTTAAAAAATATAAAAGGTGTAAAATATCCAGTTGAAAATGCTGAAGTGTTAAAGGAAAGGATAGGACATTTATCTATAAAAGGTATAGATGGAACAGAAGTTGTTAAAAATCTAAACTATCCAATTAAAAACCCAGCAGAGCTTTTACACGAGGTAAAGGAATATTTAGATATGAAGGGAATAAAGTAAAAAAGACTAATTTTTTCCTTTTTTTATTTTTTCTAGAAAATTTAGTTAAGAATTCATTAACTGTTTTCAACCCAAGTTAAATCTATCTTTTTTAAGTCTTCATCAACATTTTCCAGTTTAACTTTAATTTTATCTCCTAGCCTAAAAATTCTGTTATCACTTATCAGTCTATGATTTGCTTCGTCATACTTATAGTATCCCGGCAAAGTGGAGATATGAATAAAACCTTCAATTAAATACTTATCTAATTCAACAAATAAGCCGAATGGCATAACTCCAGATATAACTCCTTCAAAAATCTCACCTATATGACCAGTTAAAAGTCTTAACTTTAGCATATCTAATGCATCATTTTCAGCATCTTCTGCTATTCTTTCCATTTTAGAACACTGTTTGGCAATTTCATCCAACTTTATGGGTAAGGTTTCTAAATCTCTCTTTGTCCATTTTTTTCTTATAGTTTTCTTTAATATTCTATGAACGTTTATATCAGCATACCTCCTTATTGGAGATGTAAAATGAGTATAACATTCTGAAGCTAAACCAAAATGTCCAATATTCTCTGTTGTATATTTAGCTCTTTTCATAGTTCTTAAAGCCATCAATCTAACTAAATTTTCTTCAGGTGTCCCTGAAACTTTCTCCAATATTTTCTGTATGAATTTGGGAGTTATCTTTTCCGGATAAGAAACTTCATAACCTAAACCAGCAACTAAATCAATGAATTTTATAACTTTATCTAAGTTTGGCTCTTCATGTGTTCTATATATAAATGGATAACCTAATTTTTCTATATGTCTTGCAACTGTCTCGTTTGCAATTATCATAAATTCCTCTATTAATCTGTGTGCTAAATGTCTTTCATATGGAACTATATCGTAAGGCTCTCCTGTTTCTGTGTAGAGTATCTGACTTTCTGGTAAGTCAAAATCTATACTACCTCTTTTTTCTCTTGCTTTCATTAAAATTCTTGCCAGCTCTTCCATATATCTTAAAGGTTTGACAATATGAGGATATTTCTTCTCTAAAGCTGGCTCCCCTAATATTATTCTCAAAGCTTCGTCATAGGTAAGTTTAGCCTTGCTAATAATCACACTTTCATATATATCATATTCAACTACCTTTCCCTGTTGATTTATTAACATTTCACAGGTCATACAGTATTTCTTTTCGTTAGGTCTTAAGCTACATAACTCTGAAGCTAATCTCTCTGGCAACATATGAAGAGCCATTTCAGGAAGATAGTATGTATTACCTCTTTCAAAAGCTTCTTTATCTATAGCTGAACCTTCCTTTACATAATGAGAAACATCTGCTATATGAACAAAAAGTCTATATAAGCTTCCTTCTTTTTCTATAGCTACTGCGTCGTCATGGTCCCTTGCACTTTCAGGGTCAATCGTAAAACATATCTGCTCTGTTAAATCCCTTCTATTTTTAGTTATTCTTACAGTTGATGGTAATTTTTCAGCTTCTTTGATAGCTTGCTCTGAATGTTTCATAGGAAGGTTATACTTTCTAGCTATTATTTCAGCTACAGTTTTTGTATTTTTATGCTTACCTAAAATTTCTTTAACAACCCCAGTAGCTCTTATTTTGGGAGCTGGATACTGTTTTATCTCTACTACTACGTATGTTCCCTCTTCTAGCTTATGTTTTTTAACCTGTTTCTTAGATATATAAATCTTATGGGGAATAACCATATCAGCAAGTAAGATATAATGACCAGTTTTATCTTTCTTATAAACACCTACTACATCTTTTACTGCTCTCTCTAAAATTTTTACTATCTTTGCCTCATCTTTTTTCTTTCTTTTTATAGGTTTAGCTAAGACTATATCACCATCAAAGAGATACTTCATTTCAGGTGGTGGTATAAACAAATCTTCCCTATCATCACCGATTATCAAAAATCCATATCCGCTAGGATGGGCTTCAACTTTTCCTTGAACTACATCATCTTCAAGCCAATCTGCAAGTAAATATCTTCCCTTCTGATACTTAACAACTTTTTTTCTCTGTAATCTTTTTAGTATCTTTTTTATCTTTTTTTTGTTTTCCTTTGACAGTCCTAAACTCTTAATTATTGTTTTTAAAAAGACAGGTTTTTTCTTTTCTTTTAAAAGCTCTAAAATCTCCTTTTCTGTAATTTTCATCTAAATTTCCTCTTTCTTTCTTTTTTCAACTGGTAATTTTGTTAAAGGTTTAGAAATATAAAATCCCTGTGCATAATCAAAACCTATTTTCTTCACAGTTTCGTAAACATCCTTATTCCAAACAAACTCTGCAACTGTTTTTATTCCTAGCTTTTTACAGAATGATACTATTGTTTCTGAAATTAATCTATTCTTTTCCTTAGCATCAATCTCTTTGATTAAACTTCCATCAATTTTTATAAAGTCTGGTTTTAAATTTAAGATATGAGCAAAGTTTGAATAACCAGAGCCAAAATCATCTATAGCAATTTTTACTCCAAAAACTCTCATTTCATCTATAAATTCTTTAAACTCGTTTTTATATTTTTCTATTGCTACATCCTCTAATATTTCAAATGTTAATCTTTTAGCTAAAAGAGGATTTTTAATATACTTCCTTATTAAAAATCTCACATTCTCATCAACTATATCTTCAACTGATAAATTAACTGACAACTCCACATCATACTCTTCAAGTGTCTTAAAGGTTTTTTCTAAAACTTTCTTAGTAATTTCTCCATAAAGTTTAGCTTCCTTAGCTATATTTAAAAATTCCCCGGGATATAGAACTCTTCCCTTTTCATCTGTTATTCTTACTAAAACCTCGTATTTTTCAATCTGATTTGTTTTTAAATTCTCTATTGGTTGGTAAACAAGGAATACACCATCTTCTTGAAGAGCTCTCTTTACTGTCTTTATAATATTTATTCTGTTGAGTATTTTATCCTGAATATTCATATCATCAGTGTAAACTGCATATTTCTGCCTGCTTTCCTTTACATATCTTAAAGCCATATCTGCCTTTTCAAACAGAGGTCTATCTAAAGCTATACCTGCTGAAACACTTATAGGTATATATAAATCTCCATATCTAAATGGTTTATTTTCAACATACTTTATCAATTTTTCTGTTATTTCCTGTATCTTATCCTTATAGTTATCTAACAGTATTCCAAAATCATCAGCTCCGAGTCTGTAAACATTGCCATTGAAACCTTCTTTAGATAAAAATTCTTCAATAGTTTTAGCTAAATCTTTTAGTAAAAAATCACCAATTTCTGTCCCATAGGATTCATTTACCTGTTTAAAATTATCTATATTTAAAAGAATTAATGTAGGTTCTCTTAGTTGATTTTTATCTTTTATAAAGGCGAGTCTGTTTCCAAGCTCAGTCAGCTCGTCCCTTTCTACAATATTTTCTAACTCTTTTTTTATCTTCATAAACTCTTTAACTTTCCTTTGGGCTCCTAAATATGCTACATACAGGGACATCACAGTTAATATGTAGAGAATAATTATTACTATGGAGATTATACTGAAAATAAAATTCTTAAAGCTTTGCTCACCTTCTATTCTCTCTTTTAGTTTTTCTATCTCAGTAGTTAAAGTCTCATCATAGAGATAAATTTTTATATATCTTTCTAAAATTTTTAAAGAATTGGATTTTTTTAACTCTTTTATATTACTTAATATTGCATGAATTGCTGGAATATATGAGTATCTTTCCAGTTTATTCTGTAATTTTATTAATTTTTCTTCCTTAATCTGATTTTCGCTGTATAACTCTTGAAGAAGACTATAAATTAACTCCGCTGCTAATCGTTTTACATTTAAGGGAACATTAGGATTATTTAATATATCTTTTATAAATATCTCTATAGAAGACTTTAGAGGACTTTTAACTTTTTCTATAAGCTGATTTAGATTTATTATTTTATTTTCATAAAGCCTAATTTTATTTGTTTTCTGTTTATCTATATCTATATTTTTTTCAAATAATTTCTCTAATCTTTTATTTATCTCATTATTTGCAACATGTCTAACTTTTCTATAAGTCTCCTCTAATTTGATAAACTCTCTCTTTAATTCATATGAATAATTTCTTTCTGAACCTAACACCATGTAGTTAAACAAAGTAATAAATTTTATTCTTTCAATTGTAGCTTCCATTTCATTTAATAGTGATATTACCTCTAGGTCTTCTTTAGAATTTTCTAGTAAAAAATAGTTAAAAACAGACAAACCAAATGAAAGAAAAAATAAAAAAATAAAAAATAAGTTTTTTGAATACTTTTTTAGCTTAATCATTCTCATATAACCTCTTTTCTTAATACTTTAATTTGCATACTATACAAATTCCTTCCTAAAAAATCTTTATTAATATTATTAATATTATTCTAAATTTTGTTTTATTTTTCCAAAGAAACATTAATTAAATTAAAACAGAGATTATTTCTTTTTTCTCTTTTTTATTTTGGTTTATAAATAAAAACCTAACTTGCCACCTTCAATAAGTGTCTAATATTATACAAAATTTACCAGTACGAACCTTCTTATATCCATCCAAAAATGTGAAATCTATAGTTATTAGTCTTTCTTTAATTAATCTAATTGCTATAAGGAATAATGCTTTCATTACTTTCATTACAACAAATAGTTTGGATTTGTTAATTAGTTTCCATATTTTATTTACTTTAGATTGTTTTTAATAAGGTAGGTTAATAAAGTCTGCAATAGACCTAATTAATGGCTTTTTTATGAACTCCAAAAGTATTTAGTAAATTTGCAATTTTTTTCATTTTTATTCTTCTTCTATGATTTATTCTCTCTTTTTTATTTTATCTCTTTTTTCTATCTAATTAAAGATGAGGTATAGGTATTCAACTTTGTAAGTGAAAATCATATTAAACCCAAAAAAACAAAAATTAAAGATAAGTATTTTCTTAAACTCTTTATACCTTTGCTATTTCCTTTCGTTTCCTTCCTTAAACTTGCTAATTTATCTCTTAAAAACAAATGTAATCCCTCATTCCTATTTGTCTTCCAAAAATTTTTTACATCATGTCTACTAACATCTAAAAACTCTTTCACTTTATATCCATCACTTTCATGCATTGAACTATATTT
>JALSPY010000266.1 GCA_026985705.1 Hydrogenothermaceae bacterium
GTTAAAAGAGATTGAAGAAAGGTTAAATCTGATTAATAAACTTGAGATGAAGTACAGCACCGATGAAAAAGGATTAATTAATCTAATTCACCAGTTTGAAGAAAAAATAAACCAGCTTGAAAATCAAGAGAACCTTTTACCTGAGGTTAAAAGAAAAAAAGAAGAAATATTTAAGCAGGTTTTAAAACTTGCAGATGAGATATCTTATATAAGAAAAGAAAAGGCAAAAGAGTTTGACAGACTTGTTAAAAACCATCTTTTAGAACTTGGATTTAAAGAAGCTGAATTTTTTACACTTTTTGAGGAAAAAGATATTGATAGATACGGAAAGGATAAAATTACATTCCTGTTTTCTGCAAATAAAGGTTTCTCACCGGAACCTATTGATAAAGTAGCATCAGGAGGAGAAATATCACGGATTTCCCTTGCTTTGAAACTAATAACAGGAAGTGATGTTGAGTGTATGATATTTGACGAGATTGATACTGGAGTTGGGGGGAAAACAGCTGTCTATATAGCTGAAAAAATTAAAAAACTTTCAAAAAATTACCAGATACTATTAATAACCCATTTGCCCCAGATAGCTGCTTTTGGAGATAAACATTTTTATGTAGAGAAGATATACGAAGGAAACTCAACAACAGCTGTTATAAGGGAAATAAAAGGGGAGGAGAGAAAAAAAGAAATAGCGCGTATGCTCACAGGAAGTACTGACGAAGAAAGTTTAAATCTTGCCCAGTCTTTGTTAAATTTATCTTTTTGAGTTTCCTTCTGTAAAAATACAGATTTTTTTGTAAAATCTTATTAATTGTTTACGATTATTACTATTAAAACTTTAAACAACTTTTGAGAAAATTTATATTAAAGAGGGGTTTCTTAAAAAAAATGGAGTACAAACAGTTGATAAATAAATACTTTCCGGTAATTTTTAGAGAAATAAAACAGTCAACATTAAATGAACCAGAAATATACAACTTTGTGGAAAATGAAGAGGTTTTACTTAAATTCCTTGAGAAGCAGGAAGAACTTTTAACAGTATTTTTTAAGAGCTTTCCAGAAGCTCCTAAAGAAAATATAGAAGAGATAAGTCAGTTCTATATAAAAGAGAAAGTTCCTTACGCTTTAACTTTGAAAAACTTAAAAATACTGAAAAGCAGACTCATAGAAGAATTATCTTCAAGAGAAGAAGATTTCTCTTTAGATTTTGTTTTTCAGATAAAACAGTATTTTAAGGTTTTAGAAAATATCATTGCAAAATCTTATCTTATATCTGATATAAAACAGCTTAAAGATTTAAAGAGCACTGTATTTTCTAAATATTTGCTTTACAATGCCTACTTAGAGTTTATAGAAAAGATGATTTATGCTGTTGAAAATAATGATATGGATAATTTTCCACTAATTCCAGTTTCTGAAAGTAATTTTCATAAATATATTACATACCCAGAATCCCTTATGATATGTATAAATGCGAGTTTATGCAATCACATAGAAGATATCTACAGTACAATCCATAGATTGGCAATAACCTTTTACTCTCTTTATGTAAAAGGAAATTTTTCAGATGCATATCTGGTATTTAAAGAACTTAAAGATAACTCCTTAAAACTCAGTAAAATATTAGCCGAACTTTACTTTATAACA
>JALSPY010000267.1 GCA_026985705.1 Hydrogenothermaceae bacterium
TAGGGCAACGGGATATGTTGGAAATTATTTTAAAAAGAATTTTAAAAATGTCAAGCGGCTGTATCCCAGTTTTAAAAAACAAGGTTTTAGCCGCTTATTTATCTATAAAAAATATTAAAATAATTTCAAAAAATATTAAGATAAGTAAAATAATTTCGTTAACAAGATGGGAATAAAAAATATTGGAAGAAAAATCTTTCTGAATATCCTAACTATCTATAGAATACTTATTCATAATAAGCTACGATTTGTTCTTTCTGTTTTAGGGGTTGTTTTTGGGACATTTGCCCTTATTGTTATGGTTTCCGTTTCTACAGGAATGAAGGAAAAAAATAAGAGAGAGATTGAAAAGTTAGGAAAAAATCCAATTGTTATAAAATCAGGAAAGGTTTTTGTATTCAGAAAGAAATCTAAAAATATTACAACTTCAACAAATTTAAAACTTTCACAGGTCAAAATATTAAAAGAGCAGATACCAGAAATTAAAAGAATAATTCCAGCTTTTAATATAGACTATCCTGTCAGATACAAAGGTAAAACAATATTTACAACAATTATAGGAACAACAACAGACTATCTAGATTATAAAAATCTTATTATAAAGGAAGGGAGGTTTTTCACTAAAGAGGAAGAAAAAGTAGGGGCTAAAGTTGTTGTTTTAGGTAGTAAGATAGCTAAAAAGTTTTTCGGAAATAGAGACCCTTTAGGAAAGGAAATTTTGATTTTTAGAGTTCCCTGTAAGGTTATTGGAGTTTTAGATAATATGGGAACAGATTTAGCCGGAACAGACCAAGATATACTTATTTACACTCCCTTAAAAACTGCGATGAGAAGATTATCAAATGTTGATTATATAAACACTATATATATTGAGGTAAATAATCAGAAAAATATTCCCATTGTAAAACAAAAGATAAAACAGTTATTGAGAAAATTACATCATCTAAAACCTACAGATAAAGATGATTTTACAGTCTTAACTCCAGATGAGCTTTTATTTATGCAAAAGAAAGCAATGTATATATTTACAACTTTAGGATATATCTCTGCTAGTATTTCATTTTTAATAGGTGGAATTGGAATACTGTCAATAATGGTTTTAATTGTATATGAGAGAATAGAGGAAATTGGGATAAGACGAAGTGTTGGAGCTAAAAAATCGGATATTCTTCTTCAATTTTTAATTGAAACTGTTTTCATATCAACTGTAGGGGGAGCTATAGGAGTTTTTCTCGGATATGCAATTTCTTATATTATAACTAATCTATTTAAAATTCCATTTATTGTAGATTATAAACTTTTAATTGGAACATTTTTACTATCTTTCTTTACCGGAGTATTGGCAGGTATATATCCTGCTTATAAAGGTGCTACGATAAATATAATATCAGCTTTAAAGAGGTAAGAGTTGAAAAAATTAGGATTTTGGGAAGCCTTCTCCATCGGCGTTGGAGGAATGATTGGTGGAGGAATATTTGCAGTTTTAGGTTTAACAATACTTTTGGCAAAAGGTTCAGCCCCCATAGCATTTCTATTTGCGGGACTGATAGCCCTTCTAACTTCATATTCTTATGCTAAACTTTCAGTCAGATTTCCAAGTGAAGGAGGAACTGTTGAGTTTCTAGTTAGAGCTT
>JALSPY010000268.1 GCA_026985705.1 Hydrogenothermaceae bacterium
TTCACCTGTAATTATATATTTCAACAGCTTTAAATATCCTCCAAAATTTAAAATTTGAATTAGATTTAACTCTTCTTCACTTTCTTTTTCTATTTTTGATTTGATTTCATCAAAAATATCATCCAGTTTTTTAATTAAATCATTTGCCTCTATCTCACCAGTTATAAATCTACTTACCAAATTCATTACTAATATATTCTTTTCACTTGATAATTCATCAGAATAATTGTCAAACAGTTTATTAGCTTCCTTAAAGTTAAATTTCTTAAAAAAGAATAAGTATTTAAAAATTGGTGAAAAGTTTTCTATAGCTTCATCTCTGTCTAAACTTCCCATTCTAACCAAAAATTCTTTTAATTCATTAGATAAAATATCGTATAAATTTAATACATCTGGATTATCAGCTATTAAAGGAATATCTAAAGCAAAAGCCTTAACAAACTCCTCAACAGTTTTATCAAATGTATCTATATCTTCTATATCTAAATTTTGATAATTTTTAAGTAAAGCTATTATTCCGTTTAGAAAGTCCTGTGTAGGAATATGATACAAAACATTACTTAATAAATAGTTATTCTTTATACCTAACCCTAACGACAATCTTAATGCTCCTAATTCCCTATCCTTTTTCAGTTTATCAACATATTCATTAATGTTTAATAAAAATATATTTGTTGTATATTCTTCTGCTAATGCTAGCATATATGCCAATTCTTCTTCATCAACAACCGACTGAATATACTTCTGAAGTTTTATAATGTTTTTGTCTAAAAGTTTCCCAGAAAATTTTCTACTTTTACCTTTTATATTTCCAAATTTTTTTTCTAAAGTATTGTATAAAGCTTGGTATAAATCTTTTGCAAACTTTACATTAAATTTTATATTTTCATCATCATAAGCTTTGATAAACTTTTCTAAAACTATAGGAGTTTGATTAAATAAAACTTTGTTGAAACAGAAATCTAAAATCTTTCCTTCCACAGATTTATAAAAAAATATCCCATTCTCTAATATTTCCTCTTCAGTCGTAAAATTCCTTAAAAATCCTTCCCTTGATAGAATATCATTAACATAATCTACAGCTAAAGGATAACTTAAACTTATATCTTCCTCTGTTAAAGAGAGCAAAAATTTTACATAAATATCGTTATAAACTATACCTTCATCAGCTAACTCTATGGGATGAAGATTTTCCTTAATATATGAAAAAATCATAGATATATGAAAAAGTAATTCTCCTTCTAGCTCTTTTTCTTCCTCTAAATACTCTTCTGACAGCTCAAAAATAGCTTCTCTTAAACTGTAAATATCATACTCCCTTAAATTTTGCATAAAAAATATCTGAGCTTTTGTAAAAATGTCCTCTATATGTTCATCTATATTGGAAAAGTTCTCCTTTAATTCCTCTATTAGAGATTTTAATTTTTCAATTATCTCATTTCCTTTTGTATCATTTTCCATATAAAATCCTCCCTCAAAAATTATTAATAATTGATTTTAGTATGTATAGGCCATCTTCAGAACCGAGAATACTTTCTGAAGCTCTCTCTGGATGAGGCATTAATCCAAATACATTCTTCTCTTTATTTGTTATTCCTGCAATGTTATTTATAGAACCGTTAGGGTTTG
>JALSPY010000269.1 GCA_026985705.1 Hydrogenothermaceae bacterium
TCTTTATAAATAAGAATACTACACCATCCACCAGCTCCCGGATTTCCTAAACAAGCTCCATCAGTGTAAATTTTAACTTTTTTCAAGATTATCCCTCGTAAAATTTTTAAAATAAAGCTACATAGGACTGACTATATATTTTATTTTTCTCCAGCATAATTTAAAACCATTTGTATAAAGGATTTTTTATAATAATTTCCTTTTCTTATTAATTCGTATAATAGAGGTTTAACCTCTTTTATAATCCCTTTTTTCTTAGCTTTTAATAAAATTCCTATTGTTCCAGTGATTTTTATTCTATTTTCTTCAGCTAATTTTCTCCCTAACTTTTCATCAATTAGTAATAAATCTGCTGATAATTCTAAAGATAAAGCTATGGCTTCAGCTTCTCCTCTATCTAAGTATATTTCTAATTGTTTAATCAAATTTTTGTTTTTAACTTTGTGTATTTTTATCCAATTTTCTTTAGCAATGTCCTTATAGTATTTATTTTTACCTTGTTCTAACTCATGATATACAGTTTCAGGAATAATAATTTCGTTATAAATTTCTTCTAGAATATCTAATCTATCTAGCTTTATAAAAGACAGAATGGGAGTTGTATTGGATACAATTTTAAGCATTTTCTATATCCTTTAATAATTCTTCCTTCGTATCTGGTTCTATCTGAACTTTGTATTTCCCAAGTAAATCTAAAAATTCAATGCGAGATATACCTAAAAGTTTTGACGCTTTTCCAGAAGATATTTTCCCAAGCTCATACAATTTAACTAAAGCCGCTATCTTTATTTCTTCCTCTTTTAATTTTAATTCATCTGGAATTTCCATTATTACTTTCATAACGTTTTCTCCAATAAGCAAGATATTTATAAAAATAAAAATATGCAATTATTTTAATATACACTCTGATTTAAAATCTGTTTCCAAAACTTCTTTAGAAATGCTTATATTTTTGGTATTCAGTATATTAGGTGATTTTAAAATCAACATTTTGGAACTAATTTTTGATAATTTCAGAAGTTAGCATTATTTTATAACTTTCTTCTAAATTAGAAAGAAAATTTTATATAATCTTCGTAATATCTCTTCATAAAGGGATAGCCTCTTTTAATATTTGTTTTTTTATATAAGGTTTTAAAGATTTTTTAATTACTAAATCAACCTTTAAGCCAAGAAGTTTTGAAAGATAATTTTCCAATTTTATAAACTGAATAAGGGTTATAGGCTTTTCAAATTCTACAAGAATATCTATATCACTTTCAGGAGTTTGCTCTCCTCTAACATATGAACCAAATACAGAAAGATTTTTTATAAAATATCTTTCTCTTAATTCTTTTTTATGTTCTTTTAAAATCTTTTTTATTTCCTCTAATGTTTTCATTTTATTAACCTTTTAACTTTCTTATTTCTTAATTTATGCTAACTAAAAAATATACTTAAGTTTTTTATTTAATCATCAATTATAGATATGTATGTTTTTCATCTGGGAAAGTTTCCTCTTCAACTTCCTTTATAAATTTTGAGAGGGCATCCTTAAATAGTTTCTTTCCTTCTAAATATCTTTTAACAAACTTTGGAGATTTATCGAAAAATCCTAATAAATCATGAAAGACTAAAACCTGACCGTC
>JALSPY010000270.1 GCA_026985705.1 Hydrogenothermaceae bacterium
TATAATCATTAAATTAAAATTTTCAATTAAATTTTTTAATTTTTTTTAATTTCTGATTTAATTAGTAATAGATATATATAAATGGTATATCTCTCCTACATTTAAATGTAAGGTTTCCTTCTTATCTATAAAGATATAAAATAATTAATAATTTGAACCTTAATTTCCAGTTAAAAAAGAACAATTTAAAACTGTAAAGCTAAAATAAAAAAGTGAATTTTACTCAAAAAAATTCTAAAAAAACCTTAAATATTCTTAATTCCCACATACTTTAATCTGCTAAACGTTGCTTCTATTTTTTTCCTGACTTTCCTTTGAAAAGGATTGTTTTTATCTCTGTTTATGACGAATTTTCCCTTCTTTATTGCCTCTAATTCTATATTTAAATGTTTTTTAACTGCTTTAAATTAAATGTTTTGTCTGCTATTAACCTTAGTTTCTAATTTAACAAAGACTGCTATATAGCTAATTAGAAAACTATAAAACTTTATAAGTTATCATTATTTATAAAATTTAAATTTTTTAGTGGTATTCTATTTCTATCTTCTTATAACTACTTTTATTCATATTTCTTTAAAAACCTGTAAGACTTATTTTTAATGGAAATTTCTTTGGATAAAAAATTTCTTAGCTTTGATAAATATATTCACTACATTCTGCTTTAAATTCAAATCTTTAACTTTAAAAAATTTTAATAAAACATTAATAAAGCTTTAAAGAATATAAGACAAAATGTTTATAGAACATACAAAGCTAAGTTAGAGGTAAGAGAGAGTATGAAGAGAAAATTAATACTGTTTACAATTTTAGCTGGTTTCTCCATTTCTAATGCCGAGGAAATTACAAACCCAATTCTAAAAAAATTAGTGGAAAAGGGTATTTTAACAAAAGAAGAGGCTGTAGCTGTTGAGAAAGATTTGAAAAGCTCTAAAAAGGAAGAAACAGAAAAAGTTAAGAAAGAAGTAAAAAAAGAAATTGCTGAAGAAGTAAAAATTCCTAAGATAGTTTCAAAAGCTAAAAAAATTAAATTCAGTGGAGTTGGATATTTAGGATATACTTTTAAAGATAGAAAAGTTGATAGTAATGGTGTTGGGGACGAAGGGGATTTTGAAATAAGAAGAGGATACTTTATAACAAAATTTTACTTTAATAAAAAAGATTATTTCCGATTTACTTTGGACGTTACAAAACATAACCATAAAGATAATGCTAACGAAGGTAAAGAATTTAATACCAAAATTAAACATCTTTATCTATATAAGGATTTATCAAATTATATACCTTATACTGGTTTTGAAATAGGTTTAGTCCATACACCTTGGTTAGATTATGAAGAGCATTCAGGTTGGTGGTATAGGTCAGTTGAAAAAACATTTTTTGAATCAACAGATGGAGCACATCTTTTACCATCTGCAGATTTAGGAATAGACTTTAAAACAAAAACTGATTATGTATCTGCAGAATATGGTATTTTTGAAGGTGAAGGATATGACCATATAGGAAGAAGAGATAAAGGGAATAAAGAAAATATGCCAATGTTAGATGGCAGATTAACAGTTCATGTGTTTGGAAATGGTAGAAAACATTTAAACCCTTTAGAAGACCAATATTTAAACCTATCTTTAC
>JALSPY010000271.1 GCA_026985705.1 Hydrogenothermaceae bacterium
TGGAGTGTACTTCTAATTGGATTTGTAAAAACAGTCAACAAACAAACGGTAAACAAAAATATAAATGTAATGATTTTAATAGATAATTTACTGAAAATCTAGAAAAAGTATACTTAACAAAAAAAAGAGAAGAAAGAAATAACCTCAATGTTTGCAGAAAATATACCATAAAACTAAGAGAAGAAGTGTTAAAGGATGTATGTATGAATTTTTAAACAAAAAGAAGCATAAAGTAAAGAAATTTGGGGGAACAAATAGGAACGATGGATTACACTCCTTTTTAAGGAAAAAATTAGCCTGTTTAAGGAGAAAACAAAGTTATATATCAGATGGATAGAAAATCTGAGGAAATATTTAGCTTGAATTTTTATTTATTGGAAATTAATATGAATACACCTAGAAAACTGGATACCACAGAACAAATATTAATTTATCTTTACAAATATCGGAGAGGAATTACTATGGATAAAGGGAAAAACTCATTTGGAGATTTTCAAAAAAATATAGATAAATACAAAGGTAAATTACAGTATATTCTGATAACAGTTGTAGTTTTAATTGGTATATTAATAATCTTTTCTCCATTTAAAACTATAGAAAGTGGGACAGTTGGTATAAAAATCACATTAGGAAAGTTTTCTAATGATGAGCTTAAACCGGGATTACACTTTTTAATTCCTGTTATTCAAGATATTAAAGTTGTAGATGTTAAAGTTCACACGATAAATTACAAAGGATTTAAGGATAAACCAGATAAAGAGGGATTAATAGAAAAACCAGCTATAAATGTTTTAGATAAGAGAGGATTACCTGTAGCCATAGAGCTAACAGTTCAATACAGATTAAATCCAATATATGCTTCTGAAATGATACAGGAGTGGGGATGGAACTGGGAAGATAAACTCGTAAACCCAGCTATAAGAGATGTTGTCAGAGATGTTATAGGTGAGTATCCAGCAGAAAATCTACCTATAAAGAGACAGGAGATAGGAATAAAAATACAGGAAGGAATAAAAAAATCTATAGGTAGTGTTTCTAAAGGCTGGATTCAAGTTATAGGAGTTCAATTAAGAGATATAAAACTACCTACAAGAATTGCACAGAAAATAGAGGAAGTTCAGATAGCTAAACAGGAAGCTGAAAAAATGAAATATATTGAAGAAAAAGCCAAGAAGGAACAAGAGGTAAGAAAAATAAAAGCTGAAACGGAAAAGATAGAGAAAATTATAAAGGCAGAAGCTGAAGCTCAAAAGAGAATAAAAGAGGCTGAAGGTAGAGCTAAGGCTAATGAACTGATAAGTAAATCTATCACTCCTAATGTGTTGAAATGGAAATCTTTAGAAATTCAAGAAAAGATGGCTGAGGCATTAAGAGAAAATCCAAATGCAACAATATTTATAAACACTCCGTCAGGAAATATGCACTACTGGTTAAATAAAAGTAAAAAATAATTTAATTTAAAGTTTTAAATAAATACATAAAAAATTTTTATTTTTATAGCAAGACCGAAATAAATTTATACTCTAAAAAGTTGGATTAAATTTTTTAAATATTTATTAACAGTTTTAAAGTTTTAAAAGTAATTCTTTCTTATTAATATATAAAAATTTTTTTGGTTAGTA
>JALSPY010000272.1 GCA_026985705.1 Hydrogenothermaceae bacterium
TCTTCATTTTTGTTTGTATTCTCAAATTCTCTAATATTATGTTTTTTTATAGATTTTAGTATCTTAAAGTTTACATATTAAAACTTTACCAGTTTCAACTTTATATAACTTTACTAAAATTAAAAGCATAGAATGTTATAATTTATACTATCAAAAGGGGAGGTTTGACAAAATGAATATTCAAATAACAAAAACCTTTCTAGAAGTAAGTTCAGTAAAAAGCATATCTTTAGAAATCCAGAATGAATTAAATCTTTTAAACAACGAGTTATCAGATTTAAAGTTTTTTTTAGTCAAAATACAAACTGGTGATGAAAATTCCAGAAAATTTATTAAAAGAAAGTTTAAATACTTATACAGAATTCTTAGAAATTTAGAAAAGAAAATTGATGATTTAGAAATATTGGAGGAACATATAAAACTTTTAAATAGTGCCGCAGAAATTATAATAACAACTCTAGGGGAAGAGCTAGAAGGTTTAGATTTAGAGAAAAATACAAACACTAAATTTTCAATAGGTAATATATAAAATTTTTAAGGTTAATCTCTTATGAAGTTTAGAGATTACCTTTTAGGTACATTTAATGCGGGTATTTTTAGCTACTATCTTTCAAACTACTCATTTAAATATTATTACATACTGAATATTATGGAGCTTTTTTCAATATTAGTATCACTTACAATAAACACTATTATTTTGAGATATATGATAAACAATGAAAACTTTCTGTATATAAAAGAAAACTCTTTTGTTGAAATATATGTAATTTCCTTTGCTTTTTCTCTATATATATCTTTAATTATTTTTGAAAAAGTTAAAAACTATTTTAAAAACTTTTTAGAGCTTTTTCTGTTAATAGGTGAAGAAAATGAGGATATAAACCGTAAATTGCAAAAATTAAAAGATAGTCTTTTAAGTATAAATATATCTCTATCTATATTTTTATTACTGTATCCATCTCTTTCAATTTTTCTACAGAGCTTCTTTAAACTAGGATTGTTTATTTTGAACGAATTTTTTTATTTTAATCCATTTAATTTGCAGTTTAACAGTATTCTAGAGTTGTTAGAGGCTGAGATTAATCTATTTATCCACTTTGTAAAAGTATCTATATTTATTCTAACTCTTTTCTTTCTACAGTCATCTTTATTTTTCCATATATTCAATGCAGTTTTAGAGTTTTTGTATCTACCTAATGTTAATATAGTTTACTTCTCATCTAAAGAGGTTTTAGATGAAAACAAATTTTTACTAAAAGAGAAAGAGCAATTTCCAAATAAATTTTTTCAAAGTTATCAGGGAACTATTTTAATACCTAAAACTGTAAAAGGTGAGATGTTTAGTAAAGGTGTTATTAAAGAGCTTTTGGAATATCTTTTAAAGATTTTATACTCATACTACATCGTTTTATCTAGTAAACCTATAATTTTTAGATATATTCCAATATTTATAAATTTTGTAATATCAACATTCTATCCAATAATTAGCATAATATTTTTAAATTATTTACTACACTATCTATACTGTAAATTTGGTTTTGATAAGATTACAGTCATAAGTTTAGGATTAGTTCTATTTATGTTCTGGTATATCTTTTTTATAGAAAAAACACTAAAACTTTCACACTCAAATATATTCTTATTTTTAAGTAAATATCTCCATAGAAGATTAATAAACAATATACATATGGTTTACACATCTCCCTACAACGAAAAGAGAGAAATAAATGTTTATACAGTTTTGCTTGGTAAAGGAATAATGGAAAAAACTGGAAGAAATTTAAATTTAGTGTTTCAGATTATATCCATTCTAATTATAAATATTGCTGTTGTTGTGATAATAACATACTTTCTCGGTAATTTTGATTGTAATTAAAGGAGTATTAATGTTATGGAAGGAACAAGATTATTAAAAAAGATTGTTGCAAAACAGATTTTTGATGAATACTCCATTTTATCTAAAGAAATATTAAATATTATATCTGTAGCTCTGGCTTTAAAATCAGAGGGAGATGTAAAAGGTTTAAAAAATAAAGCTTTAGACTATATAGAAAACTACAAATATTTAGAGATTGGAAAATTTTCAACAGACACATTAAAGAATTCTAAACTCATAAATGAAGTTATAGATATCCTAGCTTACAATACAGAGAACATAGAGCCTATGTTTAGAATAAACTATCTATTTATAGACAGTAAAAATACATTTTTGACTTCAACTGAAATTTTAATAAATACACTTCTGTATCTTTACAAAAGATGTAATATCTCCAAAGTTCTACTAGATGTGTATATGTTTCCTAACAACTTTAGAATTTTAGGGAATATAGATGAAAAAAGAAAATTTACTCTTTTTAAGAAAAGGAAAAAATTAATCGGTTTTTCTAAGACTGATGAGCTTATACTACTTTCATTTTTCTTTAAAGATATAGAAAACATTCTAAATAGTTTAAATCTAGTTGCAAAGTATCTAAAGTTTAAAAGGGAAAGCTCTAGACAGATTTACATACCTTTTCCACTTCTACAGAGAAGATATAGAATTTACAATCTACAGGCATTTTTAAATGATGAATTAGTTAAAGTTATAAACTCTCTTATGGAAAATCAACCAAAGATATTTAAACAGAATGAAAGGCTGAGTTTTGTGTTAACCTCCGACTACAACATTGGAGATAAAGTTAATGAGTATGGAGAAAACACTGCACTTATAAAAGGCTCATTTTTCTGGCGAGAAATGTTAAGACTTTTTCCAATTATAATGAATGTTTTTGCAGGAAAATTACTAAACATTTTAACACCTAGGAAGAGACAGATATTAAAAGATATAGTAGATTTTTTACATTCTAGAATTTATAAAAATATATTTATCAGAGATGATATATTCTTCTCCAAACTAGAGCTTGAAAAACTAACTCAAGATATATTTTCGGACATAATATCTTTTCTAATATTTGGAGACAGTTATATACTTTCATTAGTTTCATCTGGAGTTTTAGGAAATAGATACTATGATACTTTAGGGATTAACAACAAAGAGCTAGATGAAGAAGGAAAAGTAAAGAAGTTATGGATAGATTTTGAGTATCTGTATGAAGATATAATGTTTGATACAGAGAGAGAAAGCTCTCTTATTAGATTAAAAGTTTTAATAGATATAAGGGAGTATATAAAACAGAACTCAAAAAGTTATAATCTTTTTGAGCTATCACTTTTAGACAGTCAAAAACCGATATCAATACTTGATGAAATAAAAGAGTATATGAATGATCTATTTCCTATTTGGGAAAATATACCAGTTGGAGATACCTATAAGAGATTGTCTATATATCAGAAAAAGTCTGTTAAGTTAATAGGGAACCTTATAAACTTTATATCTAAAGTGTATGTAAAAAAACTTAAGGAATTTTTAAGTGATGTTAAATTTTCCTTAAAGGAAAAATTCTTAGAAATATACATTGATAAAACTAAATTTATAGATGAAAGTTTATACTTTTTTGTTAAAACATATAAGGTTAATATAAAGAGGGAAAATATAGAAAGCCCATTTTATAAGGTAGAATTAAAAAACAACTATATAGATATTAGTATAATTCCAAATCCTGCTTTCTTAGATTTCAGAAATTTAAACAGGGTTAGTCTTTTAGCTATCGTATGGAAAAATCTAATCAACAAACTTACTAAACATAGTAAGACCCTGTCTTACGGCATTTATGAAGGAAGTATGTTAAGAAGTATTGTTAATATAAAAAAGTATAATGAGTTTATAAAGAGTAATATAAGCTTAGAGTATGATTACTTAAACTTTTTGAAAGCAAAAAGCTTTTTTGAAAGTTTTAAGGATAAACAGATAACATTTGGAGATAGTATAAAGAATTATTCTTTCTACACAAGGAAAAAATTAAAAACTCTCCTTATGTCAGATTTTACAAGTTTATTTTTGTCTAAAGATATATACGGAAACGATATTTGGGAAGTAAAACTGTATAAGGACGCTATAAGAAGTATAGGTTTTTTAGACAGGCACTCTCTCTTAAAGACTAAATCTAAAAAAATAAAGTATGATAAAACTTGGATAGTGTTTACACTTGTAAAATTTTCTAAGAAGTTTAGAGAATTTAAAAGAGAGCTAAAAAAAAGTTTGTTTATAGATAATGAAAAGAAAGTATTTATAAGAGAGATAAAAGAGCTAGTTGAAAATTACAATATACAGGAGAAATTCTTTGGATTTTCTTTAGGATGGGAAGATTTAATACTGTATTATGAAGATAACTGTTTATCTAATATATTTGAGTTTATGGAAAAGTTGCAGGATTTCACAATAATTCAGAGAACAGAAACGATAATAGGTTTTAATATGGATAAGAATAAACTTTTATGTCTGAAAAGCTCAAAATATGAAAGAAATTTTCATCTTTATATGTTTGCAAGGCTAAAACATACAGATAAAAAATTAGATGATATAAATATTCTTAAAACTGATAGAGATAACTTTTTAAAAAACTGTAATATATTCCCAGAAATATATCCCGGTAGATTTGATATGATTTTGAGTAAAAAGTATCTAAAGGAAGAAGAAGTCATAAACTGTCTAAATGAAGTCCTTAATACTAGGTTAATTACATTAAAATTGGGAAGAAATAAAAGCTTCTACATAGAGGATTTAGTCCTAAAAATAACATCTATATCAGATTTTTATACTTAATATTATTTATACTTTTCTAGTATCTTCTTTAGCTCTTCATCTGTGAGATTACTACCATCGTATAAATCATTATCTATTAAAAAGGCAGGAGCTATAGCACAGCTACCTATACACTCAACTAGCTCTATATACCACCTACCATCTGCACTACTTTTTCCTACATCTGCGTTAGTTAACTTTTTAATCTTTTCTAACAATGATTGATAGTTAGCCAGATGACAGGGTAAATTCCTACAAATTCTTATATGATGTCTTGCATTTTTCTTAAATCTAAACATATCATAAAAGCTAACTATACCCTCTATATGACTTAACGGCACTTTTAAATATTCAGCTAACTCCTCTAAAGATTTCTCTGGAATATCCCTATACTTTTCTAATATTTCATGTAAAGATGGAATTATAGCCTGCTCCTTATATGGAAATTTATTTCTATACTCATCTATTTTTTTAATTATATCTTCAGTTAAATATTTATATGCCATTAAATAACCCCTTAACAGTAATAAAAAATTTATAAATTTAAATAGAATTATAACAATCTATCTTGTTATGAATAAAATTTTTCTGATAGTATTAATAAAGTTTAAAAATTTTAGAAAGGTAATAGATGTTACCTGAAAGTATTAAAGAAAGCTTAAGGGAAGATTTTAATAGAAGTTTAAAGGATAATGTAGAGATAGTTTTTAGAGGAGCTAATAACGATTTATCAAAGAAAATTGAAGCTTTATTAAAGGAAATATCTTCCCTATCAGATAAGATAAAACTCACTATATCCGACAAATTAAATTGTTATGATTATCCCTGTATATCTTTCAAAAAAGAGAATAGAGAAATAGGTGTAAAGTATATGGGAAATATTGATGGAGGGGAGTTTAAGACATTTATAGACAGTATAAAACTTGTGTCTAGTGGAGAAGTTGAGCTTGAGGATAGAACATACGAATTTATAAAAGAGATAGATAAACCGGTTAACATAAAAATTTTTATAACTTTATCCTGTGGGTGGTGCCCTCCAGCAGTTCTAAAATGTTATAACTTTGCTCTTGCATCTGATTTTATAGAAACAACTGCTATTGAATGTTTCTCTTTCCCAGATTTTGCAAACAAATATTCAGTAATAACTGTCCCCAAAATTGTTATAAATGATAAGGAAGAGCTAATAGGATACAAAACAGAAAATGAGATTTTAGGAGCAATTTTATCAAGTATATCTTAAAAAATTTTGAGGTTAGTAGGTGAAAAGGTTAGGGATACTCGGTTCTACAGGCTCTATTGGAACACAAACCCTTGATGTTGTAAGAAAACATAAAGACAAGCTAAAGGTTGAACTTTTATCAGCATCCAAAATCTCAGACAAGCTTTTAAAACAGATAGAGGAGTTTAAACCTAGATATGTTTATATTCAATCTGGAGAGAAAATAGAGGGAGTAAAAACATTTATTGGTGAAGATGGTTTAAAGGAGATTGTAAATTTAGATATAGATTTATTTATAAATGGAATAGCCGGAATAGCTGGAATTAAACCAACCTACTACCTTTTAGAAGCTGGTAAAAATTTAGCAACTGCCAATAAAGAGGCTATCATATGCCTCGGGGAAATATTAAAGGATAAGTATAAAAATCTATTTCCTATAGATAGTGAACATTCTGCAATATTTCAATGTATGTTATCTGGAAGAGAAGAAGATATAGATAAGATAATCCTTACAGCTTCAGGGGGCCCTTTTTTAGATTTACCTTTGGAAAAATTTCAACAGATAACTGTTGAAGATGCATTAAATCATCCTAAATGGAAAATGGGTAAGAAGATTTCTATAGATAGTGCCACTTTAATGAATAAAGGTTTAGAGGTAATAGAGGCACACTATCTTTTTGATATACCTTATGAAAAAATAGAGGTTGTGATACATCCTGATAGTATTATACATGGACTTATACAGTTTAAAGACAACTCTATAATTGCTAACATTTCCAGCCCTGATATGAAAATACCAATAAGTTATGCAATTTCTTATCCTGAAAGATGGGAAAATGGGAGTAAGAAACTAGACTTAACAGAAGTAGCATTTTTAAGATTTTTTAAGCCTGACTATAAAAAATTTCCATTACTTAAATTAGCTTATGAGGTCGGTAAACTTGGGGGAGCCTACCCAACTGTTTTAACTGTAGCAGATGAGTTTGCAGTTAACTTATTTCTAAAAAGTAAGATAAAATTCATTGATATTCATAAACTTATCAAATCAGTTTTAGAAAAAGTTAGTTTTAACTCTCCAAGGAATTTAGAAGAAATTTTGGAAATAATAAAGAAAACAGAGATTTTAGTTAATAGACTTATTAAAAATTTATAGTGGATGAAAATTTCATAAATTTTATTAAAACTATTTATAAAAACTTAAAATCGTTAAAAACCCCAATTTTTTTAATTTTGATTATACCGATAAAAGAAATTAAAAAATCTACATTATCTATTCTTATATAAAGGAAATTTTTAGAAACTTTTAAATAATTTTTTTTAATTTCTGTATTAAATTAATCTCTAAAAAAATTTCTATAAGAGCTTCATCTTTTTTTGGAATTAGAAATTAGAGTATAGAGTATAAATGGAGGAATATAAAGATTTTTTAGAATAATAAAAATGATATAAGGCGGGGGCGGGAATCGAACCCGCGTATAAG
>JALSPY010000273.1 GCA_026985705.1 Hydrogenothermaceae bacterium
TAAAGATATAGATGGAATTAATAAAATTTTGGGTAATCCTATTGATTCAAATGCTTTTAAGTATTTAGATGAAGATTTAAAACAAAAAGCTGAATGGATTATTAAGATGTTTGGAGAGAGTGCAGGAAATAAAGAGAGTGAGGATATTGAAATAGGAAGAGTTGTTTTTAGAGATGCTTTTATTACAAAAGAGATAAGGAAAAAAGTATTAGAAGGTTTTGAAATTACAGAAGTAAAAATAGAAAATTCAATCAATAGAATAACAGGAAGCGTTAATAAAAAAGGTGGAGGTATTAGAAATATTGAAAGAGTAGTTCCGGGAGTTGAGTTTGAATTAGAAGTTATTATTAGAGATTTTGGAATAGAGTTTGATAAAGAGGTTGAATTTGAAGGTAAAAAATATAAAAAGGAAGTTGATTTATTTAAAGCTATTTTAGAAAAAGGATTTGAGTTATTAGAAGAAGATTATTTAGGAGGAAGTGGAAGTAGAGGTTATGGTGCTGTTGAAATAAAGGATAAATAATGAAGATTTATAAATTTAAAGTTATTCCTTTAAGTTCTTTTTCATCTCATATAAAAGGGGATTTGTTATATGGATTTTTTAATTATTGGGCTTTTAAGCTTAATAAGGGGGATTTTTTAAAAAAAGTTATATTTAGTGACTTTTTACCAAAAGATTTTTTTCCTAAACCTGCTTTATCTATGGAGTGTTTTAGGGTTAGTGAGGATGAAAGAAAAGAGTTTAAAAAGATAAAGTTTGTTTCTAAAAAGACCTTGAAAAATTTAAGTAATGTTTTAAAAGATAAAATGATTAAAAAAATTGATGATGAAAATAAAGAGGTTTCTTTTTTTAAATCTAAACTTTCAGTTAGAAATGCTCTAAATAGATTTACAAATCAAACAGATGAAGTTTTTAGTGTTTATTCAGATGAGGAGGTAGTTTATACTTATCCTATTGAGATGTATGTAGCTGCAAATAAGATAGATATTGAATTTATAGAGAAATTTTTAAATGAAATAGGCCCTTTTGGTATAGGTAAAAAAAGTAGTATTAAAGGAAAATTTCAAGTTGAATTATTAAATGAGGTTAATTTAAATAAAAGTAAATATGGAATTACTTTATCTCCTATTGTTAGTAAAGATTTAATCTCTTATGAAATTTATACTAAATATGGAAAATTTTTTGCATCTTCTAAGCCTTACAAAAAGCCTGTAATTTTTGCAGATAGTGGAAGTGTAGTTGAGTTTAAAGATTTTGTTATGGGTGAAAATTTAGAAAATGGTTATAGTAAAACTTCATTTATTCAAGGAAAATCTATTATTTATCCATTAGAAGGATTAAATAATTTAGATTGTATAAAGGCTAATTATGAAAATTAAAATTACTACTTTATCTCCTTTACATATATCAGGTGAAATTTATGATTTAGGATTTAATGCTTTTAAAGAGGATAATCATATTTATCTATTAGATGAGTTTAAAACAATGGAATTTTTTATTGAAAAATTTAACGATAATGTAAATTATGAAACAACTTTAAAAGATAATCACAAGTTAATAATTAATAACTCTATTTATAAAAGAAAAATACCTTCTAATTTTAATC
>JALSPY010000274.1 GCA_026985705.1 Hydrogenothermaceae bacterium
AGAGGGATTTGGAAGCAGTTTTAATCCAAGAAGAAAGGAAGCAGCTAAACTTGTTAAAGTTGTTTCTTCTATAACAGAGATGATAGAGGACATACAGAAAAACACAGGTAAAATTCCTAAATTAATCGGAAGTTCTGCAAAAAAATATCCCCAAACCGTTTCATATTCAGAAATGAGAAACATTCTAAAGAATAGAGATGAAATTTTTCTTATTCTGTTGGGAACAGGTTGGGGAATGCCTGAGGAACTAGTTAAAAGCTGTGATTATGTTTTAGAGCCTATTCTAGGCCCCGGTGAGTATAACCATCTTTCAGTTAGAAATGCGGCGGCTATCATATTGGATAGACTATTTGGAATAAACAGATAATGTAGATAGAGGCTTAGAGGACAATGTTTTATCATATATTTTATGAATGGTTTGATATAAACATTTTTAAATACATAACATTTAGAGGTTTTTATGCGTTAATTACAGCCTTTTTTATCTCTCTAATTATTGGTCCCCGTTTAATAAAAGAGTTAAAAAAATTTCAAAAGAAAGAAGGAGGATATGTTAGGGAGTATACTCCAGATGCCCACGAATTAAAGAAATATACTCCCACTATGGGTGGACTTTTAATAGTAATATCCGTTTTTTTATCCTCTATTCTGTGGTGCAGATTAGATAATCTATGGGTGTTAACAATTTTAATAACTATGCTTTTATTCTTTTTTATAGGAGCTTTAGATGACTACTTAAAGGTAAAGTATAAAAACGGTTTAAAAACAAAAACAAAGTTTATTTTACAAATTATTTTTTCATTTTTTATAGCTATTTTTATATATCTTAACCCTTTTTTTGATACATATTTATACTTTCCTATATTTAAGAATTTAACTTTAGATTTAGGCTATTTTTATATACCATTCATTATGTTTATGATAATCGGAACTTCCAATGCTGTAAATTTAACGGATGGTTTAGATGGTTTAGCCATAGGACCAACACTAATAACTGTAGCTACATATATATATATATCCTATATTGTTGGGAATTTTATATTAGCTAAGTATCTTTTTATACCTTATGTTAATGGAGTTGGTGAAATATCTGTTTTCTTAATGGCATTACTAGGAGCAGGTTTAGGTTTTCTATGGTTTAATTCATTTCCAGCAGAAACATTTATGGGAGATACAGGCTCCCTTTCTATAGGTGCAACTTTAGGAACGATAGCGGTTATAACTAAACAAGAATTTCTACTGGCAATTGTAGGTGGTATCTTTGTTTTAGAAACCTTATCTGTTATATTACAAGTTGCTTATTTCAAAATAACAGGTGGAAAAAGACTTTTTAAAATGGCTCCTATACATCATCACTTTGAATTAAAGGGAATACCAGAGCCCAAAATAGTTGTTAGAGTTTGGATAATAAGTATAATCCTATCAATTATAGCAATATCAACATTTAAAATAAGATAAAAAAGAGGCATTTAATATTTGAAAAAGAAAAAAATCTTTATAAGTGTTGGTGAAGTATCAGGTGATAACTATGGAGCTGAATTAGTAAAGAGACTTCCACAGTTTGAGTGGGTAGGTATAACTGGATATAATATGGAAAAGGTTGG
>JALSPY010000275.1 GCA_026985705.1 Hydrogenothermaceae bacterium
GTTGTTAGGTATTTAGCTAAAAAGGGAGGAAAAGGTTTTCACAAAACATTAAAGGATTTATTAAAATACACACTTCCTCTATTAATACTAACTATAGTTTTGTTTATTATATATAAGCCAGTAGGATATATATTACTTATCCCAACATCTATAATGTTATTTTTAACATTACTGGCTACAGTAGAAACAATCTTTCTAAAGCCTTTTTTAGGTTTAGGATTTATATTAAGTTTATTGTTAATACTATCTGGAATATACATTTACTTTAATGGAAACATTTTAGGATTAATATCATCAGTTTTAGGTGGCATAATATTAATAGGATTATACTTATTTATAATCTTAAGGAGATATTAAAGTGGAAGATTTTGACAAACTACAGAAATGGGCTAAAGAAATAGTTAAATTTGTTCCTGTTAAAAGCCAGTTTACACTTTATGGAAATATATACGATGTTTATCCCTTATATCTTAACAGTAGATACATACCTCTTCCAATAAAAAATTTTTTAGGAAAGTTATTAACTAAATATGAAACATACAGATTGGTTGTTGTTTACGAGCCGTTATTTGGTTTCCATATTCTAGAAGGAATAGAGGAAATTTTTTCAAATATTACCGGTTTATCTACAGCAGAAACAAAAAAAATCTCTTTAACAAAGGCATATGAGATAATAGAAAAATTAGTTGATAATAATGCTGTATATACATCTGTAATAATTAATTTTGCCTCCCGTTTAAATGATATAGCTGAAAGGGATTTACAGGAATTTTTATATAAGATGTTTAGACTTAGTATAAATACAAATCCCAAACTAATAGATGATGGCTATTCTAAGTATAATCCGGTTATCTACCTTTTAGATAAAGAAAACGATTTACCAGCTTGGTATACACTTGAAAATCCTAGAATAAAGAGCATTGCAATTCCAAAACCTGATAGTGAAATTAGAGAAAAGGTAGCCCGTTCACTACTCTACAGAATAGAGGGCTTTATAGAGCTGTCTGATGAAAAACAGAGAGAGGTAATAAACAATTTTGTTGACCAAACAAGCGGTATGTATGCAACTGAAATAGTTTCTATAGTTCGTATAGCTACAAAGGAAAAATTAGATATTCATAATCTAAATGAGGCAATAAGACTATATAAAATAGGTATTACAGAAAATCCTTGGTCTAAAATTAGAAAAGATAAACTTTTAAATGCTGAAAAACTTATAAGGAAAAGAGTAAAGGGACAGGATTTAGCAGTCCGTAAGGCAGTAAGTATACTAAAAAGGGCTTTTTTTAATCTATCCGGTTCACAATACTCACGAATAAGTAATAGACCAAAGGGAGTTTTATTCCTAGCAGGACCTACAGGTGTTGGAAAAACAGAGTTGGCAAAGGCTATTACAGAGCTTTTATTTGGAAGTGAAACCAGCTATATAAGATTTGATATGTCAGAATTTTCCCATGAGCATTCAGACCAAAGACTTATAGGAGCACCACCTGGATATGTAGGTTATGATGTTGGAGGTGAGTTAACAAATGCTATAAAACAAAATCCTTTTTCCGTTGTTTTGTTTGATGAGATAGAGAAGGCACATCCTAAAATATTAGATATATTTTTACAGATATTAGATGATGGAAGGCTTACATCAGGTAGAGGTGAAACTGTATATTTTTCAGAAGCTTTTATAATTTTTACTTCAAATCTCGGTATATATGAGATGTTGCCAGATGGTAGAAAGATACAGAGAGTAAACCCTGAAATGCCATATTCAGAAGTTTCTAAAAAGGTAGTTGAAGCTATAGAAGAGTATTTTAAATTTAAAATCTCACGACCGGAAATACTAAACAGAATAGGAGAAAACATTATTGTGTTTAACTTTATAAGACCGGATGTAGCAAAAGAAATATTTGAGAAGATGTTAAGTAATGTGTTAATAAAACTTAAGGAAGTTCATAAGATTACTGTAAATCTGGAAGATAAAGTTAGAAACATCATAAGGGAAGAAAGTTGCAAAGATTTATCTATGGGAGGTAGAGGAATAGGAAATAAACTGGAAGAAGTTTTTATAAATCCCCTTTCCGAGTTGTTATTCGAGTTAATGCCTCCTAAGAATAGTGTTGTGATAATAAATGACATCTATAAAGAGAATAATGTATGGAAGCTAAAAGGAAAAGTTCACTCTATAAAATAATATTCACATCCCTCTTTTAGTTAGTTTATCTATCTGTTCAGAAATAAATAAAACAATTAATGGTATCTGTTTCTTTATATTACTATCAGATATATTCTCTTCCTTTAAAGTATCTATTAATTCTCTCAGTAAATTTAATAACTCTTTATAATAAGTTATCTCGTTGATCTCAAAATTTTTTCTTTTATCTCTTAATTTTTTAAAATCATCACACAATTGATTTGCATTTTTCATCTTTAAACTCCTTTTAAAATAAAGGAATCTATAATTAAATTAAAATATAATTTATTTTTCTCTTGCTGCAAGTTTATCTATTTGCTCAGAAATAAATAAAACAATTAATGGTATCTGTTTCTTTACATCGCTATCTGATATATTTTCTTTTTCTAGAGTATCTATTAACCTTTTCACTAATTCTAAAAGAGCAATATAATATTCTCTTTCTGATATTTCTCCATTTTTTCTTTTTAGTTTTAACTCCTGAAAACTATTGTATAGTTCTTTACTACTTTCCATATTTATACCCCCTTTTTATATATTATTTTAATGGTATATTTTAATAAAACCTATGTTAAACAACATAAAAAATTCGTGAATTTTTTCAAAAATCAAACTGTGTAGAAAGAGTTAAACTGTATTCTTCTTGGTTATTTTCAAAAAATCTATATCTAAATATAAAATCACCTCCAAGTCTTATACCTACTTCATACCATCCACTATTTTTAAATGCTTCGTTATTTACTAAAGCCCTTGATATAGCTATATAAATTCTCGTTGATATACTTCTCTTGGCATAGATAAATGGAACTAAACCTTCCGTTGGTGAGTATTCAGGCTTTATAGATACCTCTATTCCTGTATTAAATAGTCCTTCCCCTTCATCCTCTTCCTCCGTAGGAATCAGTTTTGTAAAGAGTGCTCCTAAATCTCTTATTAAAGGGAGAAAATCAGTTGTTAGCCCTGATAGAGCAGAAGGTAAATCTTTCAAAAACAACATAGACATTATTTCTTGTCTTGTTTTTGGTGGTTGGGATATAAAGGTTATATTAGGATTTTTTAAATTGCCGAAGATATTAATGAATATTCTCGTATCATACAAAAATGTTGATAATTGACCATTTATATACATTTTATTTTTAACTATATTTATTTCTAACTTATTAATTGTGTATTTAATTTTCATAAAGTTAATTTTTCCACCTAAAACTTTAAAATACCCATCTAACATTGGATTATAAAGAGTATTGCTAACTTTTATAGAGGAGATAGCCATAGCTCGTCCAAAAATACCCTTTATAGTTAAAGGATTATCTGTTGAAATATTCAAATCTAAAAATATATGTTTCTTTAATTCATCCAGTTTTTTACTTAAACCACTATACTCTTTAGCTTTTTCGGTTAGAAACAGTTTTTGAAACTCTTTGTTTATCCTTAATCTTCCTGAGTAGTAAATATTTCCTTTTAAGTAAAGATTATATCCAATTTTATTTTCTTTACTGTTATCTTTAACGATATATATATTAAAATTTTTAGTGCTAACATCTCCCACAAATATACTTCTATATCTGATAGGCAGTTTATACAATCTTACTCTAATTGTATGTTTTTCCTTATCTAAATCAACAACTCCACCAATTGACAGATAACCCTGTCCGTATAGATGGGATATTACTTTAGCTTTTATATTTATTCTTAAGGAGTTTTTTAAATAGTCAATCTTTAAATCTTCAAACTTAAGAGGTCTTCTTGTAAAGGAGCTTTTTAACTGTAGATTGTTCGAAAATATGGAAAGTGTTAGGTTATTTTTATAATCATTAATATTCCCATTAAAACCTAAAGATATTCTTAGCTCTCCATCTAAGCCACCAAGTGTTATTAACTCAGAAACTATAATTTTATTTAACTTTCCAAAAGATTTTAGTTTTAGAGTATTACTTTTTAAATCATACTCCAGTTTAGAAATTTTGCCATCTATTAAATTAGTTATCTTTATCGGTTTATATGCAACTACCTTTCCATCTATAAAGGTTAACTCAAAGGGCTCTATACCTAGTAATGCCCTATTTAACTTTTTAACACTTCCACCGTCAGATAGGATAACTCCAGATATATTTTTAAAGTCATTATTCTTTATAAAAAATCTTCCTATAAATCTATTTAAAATAGCGGAATAATCATCATACTTGAAAGATAACTTATCAAAACTTAACTCTGTTAAAATACCTTCTTTCTTTCTTTCCACTAAATAATCTATCTTATTACTGGAAGTGCTATTTCCAACAGTTAAATTTGAGAAAATTTTTCCTTTTGTTTTTTCAAAAGTTCCATCACCAACAATGCGAAAATTGGCTAAAATCTCCTGTTTCTTTATATTTGTTTCCATACTGTAATATATTAAATTTTTATCAAAATCTATGTTTATTCCACCTTTTAAAGAAATATTCTTTAAATTCTCTGCTCCAACTAATGAATAATTAGCTGAAAACTTTTTATCCAAAAGTTTACCTTCTAAAGAAACATTCTTTAAAATCTTTGAAGACTTAGAACTACTTTTCCTTAAAGAGAATTCTATATTTGGAATACTGTCCTTTACATTTCCATTTATAGAAAGAATAAAATTTTCTTCGAACCTTGGAATATTAATGTTTATCTCTCCAATATTAATATTCCCATTAAAAGAATTTCTCTTTACATCAATATCACCCTCTATATTTCCATTAATTTTAGCTATCCTTAAATCTTTGTATATAGCTTCTGGAATTTTATCTTTATAGAATTTTATATAATCCTGTAAATTAAACTCTTTAAAATTTAAATTAAAGTTAATAATTTCTCTTTTTATATCAAACTTTGAAATTAGATTTAAACCTTTCTGTGAAGTTTTTACAGTGATAAGATTGTTATTAATCTCAAAGTTTATATCTAATTTTGTGGGTGGTATGTTTATATTTTTATAACCTAAATTTTTTATATTTATGAAAACATTTCCATTTAGATTATTAATTTTTCCTTTTATGTTTCCATTTAAATCGGCTAAAAAATTTAAGTTTTTCTCTTTTAAAGGTTCTAATGAGCTAATATCTAAATTTTTCCATGTAAAGTTAAAATCTATGCTTTTTTCTTTAAATGAGCCATTTAAACTAATAAAACTTTTATCTTTTATGTTGTATAAATTAAGTTTTAATTTATCTAGTGCTATATTATCTTTAAAGGATAGCTTAAATCCTATATCTCCGCTCTGATATTTTAATCCATAAAAATTTATATTTGACAGTTTAAGTTTGGAATTTATATTATTCTCTTTTAAATCTATTTTAACACTTCCTGATAATGCTAAGTATATATATTTTTTTAGATTTTTATATTTTTTTGATAAATGAACAAAATGTTTAGTTAAATCCGTTAAATAAAATTTAGGGAAATTTATATTTAAATACTCCTCTTTAAAGTTTAATAGATAATTTACTCTCTTATCATCAATTAATAAATTCCCAGATAAAACTTCATTTTCTAAATCAAAACTGCTTTTAGCTTTTATATTACTAATTTGAATTTTATCACTTTCTATATCTTCAAACTTAATAGGAATAGAGTTTAAAGTTAATTTTTCTACCTTTGTATTTATATTTTCAAAAATTTTATGGAAGACACCTTCCATTAAGGAAATTTGAATATTCTTTAAATACAAATTAGCAGGTAAAACAGTTATTTTCTGTATATTTAAACCGTTGTCTTTAATAAAAAGGTTTGAGAAATCGTAAAGTATATTAATTTTTTGCTTAATATTAGAAATAAAAACGATTCCTTTATTATCTTGTAAAAGTTTTAAATTATCTGTGTTTAAACTGGATTTAATAAAAATATTTTCTTCATTTCCTAGGGCTACTATTTTAAGTTTTAAATTGTTTATCTGTATATTGCTGTTATCAAGTCGTAGATTTTTGGAATTTAAATAAAGATTAACTGGAAGCTTAAAACTGAAATTTGAAAAATCAAAGTAAGAATTTTCTGTTTTAAAAACTAAATTTGGAATATTAAACTTAGAAATCTGTCCATTAATATAAAAATTGGTAGGCTTTAAAATTAACCTGTTTTTTTTAAAATTTCCTACAATTGATTTATTCTTCAAATAAATTTCCGAATTATATCCAAATTTAGAATAAAAACTAATGCTTTTGTTTTTAAGTTTTAGGTTTCCTAAAGTTAATTTTAATTTGTAATTATCTGGTATATTTCTAATAGAGATATCAATTTTCTTAATATCTAAATCTAAATATTTAACGATTTTAGGTATAAGTTTTAGAAAGTATGGATACTGAAACTTTTCATTATTTTCTTCTTTAATCTTTTGAGTAAAAGTAAAATTTACACTGTTAGCTGAAATTAGAATTTTAGGTCTGTCTAAACCAAACTTTTCTAATATTCCACTAAAATTGTTTATATTAAGACTTAACTTGTAATTTCTATCATCCAACTGATACTTTATGTAATCACAGTAAAAAGTTGTTAAATCACACTTTAGATAAACTCTATCATTACCTAATATTGAAAAGTTAATTTCTCCATTCTTGTAGTCAAAATCTTTAAACACTTGGAAAAGTGCAAAGATTAATATGGCAAAGAGTAGTGCTATAAACTCAAAGGAAATAATAAAGATAAAGGCGGTAATTTTAAATAAAAAAAATATTTTTCTAAATTTACTTAAGACATTTTTAAGCCTTTTCTTGTTCATAAATCACCCCCTATCAGTTAGAAACCCAGTTTTTAACTTTTTACAACTTTGCTATGTCCTTTAGTTATCTTCCTTAAACCTTCTAATTTATCTCTTAATAATGAATATAATCCTTTATTTCTACTTCTATCCCTAAATTTCCTAACACTATCTTTATTAATATCTAAGATTTAATACACTTTCTATACATATGTTTTATACATTGAAATGTAAAGTATTATTATAGATAAATAAGCGGCTAAAACCCTGTTTTTTAAAACCGGGATACAGCCGCTTGACATTTTTAAAATTCTTTTTAAAATAATTTCCAACATATCCCGTTGCCCTAAAAGGGTTGCAACGAAAACTAAACGGGATATGAAAAGAAGAAAAACAAAACAA
>JALSPY010000276.1 GCA_026985705.1 Hydrogenothermaceae bacterium
AAAAGCCCTTTAAGTAAAAGCTTTAAATCATCATCTATATGCTCTGGTATAGGAATATTTTTAACAGTTAATTGATACATAATATTCTGCATATTTAATCCTTTTAATGGGTTCCTATCAAGTAATTCCAGAATTATCATTCCCAAAGACCAGTAATCGGCACTCTTTCCAACAACTCCAGTGAAAGCCTCAGGTGCAGAGTATATTGGAGTTCCTTTAACGGTAGTCATTTTTTTAGATAAACCTTCATCTAAAACTGAAGATATACCAAAATCTGAGAAAACTATATTAAAAGGTCTTACGCTTCTAACCAAAAGGTTGGAGGGTTTTAAATCCCTGTGTATTATGTTTTTACTGTGGAGAGCTTTTAATCCTTCATTTATTTCATAAATTATCAATTTTAGTAGAGTTTTTGTTAAATTTTTTCCTTTTAAAAACTGTTTCAAATTTCCATATTTAGCATACTCTAAAAGCTCATACCATCTTCCAGTTGTTTTGTCTTTTCCGTATTCATAAAGTTTTATTACATATTTGGGGATTTCTTCTGTTATTTCTTTTATCTTCTTTAAAACTTCCGGTTTTGGCTCCATTCCCCTTCTGTACAGTTTTAAAACTCTATACTCATCTTCCCTTTTAACAAGGTATATATCAGCCTCTCCACCTTCAGCTGGAAATTCCTTTATAACATTCCAATCTTTAAATCTGCTTAATGTTCCAGTTTGGGTTATTTCGGTTAGTAATGGAGAAGGTGTTTCAATTCTTTTTCGTTTTGGAACATGTGTTTCAACTACAGTTTCATCATCTTTATCTCTCTCTATATTGAATGGAGTTTCTAAAATAGTTTTATCAGATGATTTAGGTTTTATTATTTCTGTTTTATCTTCTGATAAAATACTTTTTTTATTTAGGACAGTTTTATCCCCTTCTATAACCGTTTTTTCATCATCGAAAAACTCCTTACCCGTATTCTCATTTTTTTTTCCTTTAAAAAACCAAACCATACTTTATATCTCCAACTTATTCTATTTTTCTCTGTTGTTTAATTTCTATCTTTTTCTCTTTTTTTCTCTTTAATAGCTCATAAATTTCACTTGCTATCTCATAATAGATTTTGTCTATATTAGGCTCAACGATAAGTTTAGGCTCCATCTCAACTCCATTTTTTTCCATTACAGTTAAAAGTTTGTTATAATCAGAGCACCATTCCTTCGCTTTTTCTACATCTCTAATCTTTTCATATTCACTTATTGTTGCTAATTCTCTCTCATCTGCGACTAGTCGTGTAAATCTAGTTATTAGTTTATTTCCTTCAAGTTTTATAGCTAACTTATACTCATCACCTAAAGGAGTGTCTAAATATGTAATATTCCCCTTTAAAAGTTTTATATCCGTTGTTTCATCCTTTTCAAATTTATAACCTAACTCTTCAAATGACTTCTTTAACTTATCTATAACTTCCTTTTTCTTTTTTTCTTGAGATGTTAAAACTATATATTCCTCGTAAAACTCAGAAAATTCCTCACTGGAGATATACTTTTGTTTTAAAAGTTTTTCTCCTTTATCCTTCAATTCATTAATAGTTGTCTTCTCTATCATTCTTTCAATATCTTCTTTATAAATCTTTGTTAATGTAATTTTCTGTCTTAATTTTTTATATTCAAGTTTCAACTTTTCTACTAAACTCTCTAACCGGCTTTTATCTGATGAGTTTTCGACTTGGCTTACTAATGGCTCTAAATACTCATAAGTATCCTTATCTAACTTTTTAATCATATCAATATATGAATTTAACTCAAGTTTGAATTTGTCAAGTTTTTCATTCTCTTGATATATCTTCTCAAGTTTATCCGAAGTATCTCTTAAAGTTATCTTTGGTTCTCCCTGAATATGCTTTTTTATTTCCTCTTTCCTTTTATCTTTATCTTTTATTGTTTTTAATCTAGGAAGCGTTTTAAGAATTCTTTCAAAAGCTTCAATAAAGTTTTGCTCTTTTATCAGCTTGTAAAGGTCAGATTTCAGTTTTAAAAATTCTTCTTTTAATTTCGGGTCTTTAGGTTCCCCTATTTCTTTTAATTCTGCTATCAAATTTAATAATGCTTCTTTCTTTTTATCTGTATCTAAAACATACTCAGCTATTTTTCTCTTTATCTTTAAAGCTTCCTCATTAAAATCCTTAACCCAGTTTTCCAAAATTTTTTCATGATAGGGAGTTTTGGCTATATCAAGAGTATAAAGACTTAAATACTGTTCCTTTTTAAACTTTAAAGTTTGGATATCATCTATCACAAGTTTTTCTAAATTTGGATACTTTTCAGAAAATTTTTTTACTCTATTTTCTATAGAATTTATAACATCTTCAAAATTTTCTTTTAACCATTTTTTGTTATATTTATATTGCTCTTCCGGTGAAAGTTTGTTTTTTATCCAAGAGATAGTAATACTACTCATTTTTAAATCTCCTCTTTTAAATAAAGAAATACGCCAGGTAAAAATTTACATACTTTATTTTAAATCTTTAAAATAACAAAAGTTATGTTATCTTTTAAAACTTTATCCTGTAAACTTTTAAGTATCTTATCGGAGATTTTTCTTATATCATCACTGTTAAAAATTTCTTCTAGTTCTTCCTCCTCAAAAACCTCCCAAAAACCGTCTGAGCATATAATAAATATATCTCCTTCTCTAAACTTTATTTTCTTTGTAAAAATCTGAAGTTCTGTTTGATAGTCATCACCAACAACTGCAGAGGTTAAAATATTTCTGTTGGGAAAATTTTTTGCTTCAAACTCGTTTAGATAACCTTTATCTATCAGCTCCTCTACCAATGTATGGTCTTTAGACAGTTTTCTTAAAAAATTACCTATCTTTTTATAAACTCTACAATCACCTACATTAAATATAATTATATAATCAGAATATTTTATTAATCCTGCAACAGCAGTTCCTAATCCGTAAGCCTCAGGATTTTTATCCTTGTAATACTCTATCAAGTTCCTTGCCTTTTCTAAACTTTCTTTAAGTTTTTCTTCTGTTCTAGGTTTTTCTCTTCTCAAAACTTCAAGGGTTATTTTAGCGGCAACTTCTCCTTTCTCATGTCCACCCATTCCATCGGCTACTGCAACTATCAAATAATCATCCTCTATTTCTAAAAATTTAACTTCATCAAAAGAAACTTCAGAAAACAAATTATCTTGGATTAAGATTGCATCTTCATTATTCCCTCTGAGATGACCGATATTAGTAAAAAAGGCAATTTCCATTATAAATATTTCTCCTTTTCAGTTTACATATAATTAAATATATTTATATCAATTAGCAATTATAAGCAATTTGTAAACTTGGAAGAAAACTCACAGTATTTACCGAATTAAAATACTTTAAAAAAAATATAAATTTAAAACTGGGATAAGCAAAACAGTTTTTATAAAACTTAATAAAAAAATAAAAAAAGAAAAAAATTACTTATTTTTTTGATAATTTTCTATAGATTTTTGTATTTCCTCTAGTGCATCTTTTAATGGTTTAAAACTTTTTACTTTAACCCATTTCCCCTTTTCTAACTCTTTGTAATGCTCAAAGAAATGTTTAATTTTTTCTCTTATGGCTTCAGGAATATCAGATATATCTTTGATGTTATCAAAAGATCTGTCTAATTTAGATACGGGAACAGCTATAATTTTCGTATCTATACCAGCCTCGTCTTCCATTTCTAACATTCCTATAGGTCTACATCTTATTACACTTCCGGGAACTACAGCTTCTGAAGAAATTACTAATACATCTGTAGGGTCTCCATCATCTGCAAGTGTGTTAGGAATAAATCCATAGTTAAATGGATAATACATAGCAGTAAATAAAAATCTATCTACAAAGATAGCTCCACTTTCTTTATCCACTTCATACTTAATTCCACTACCCTGTGGAATTTCAACAACAACATAAATATCTTCAGGAGGATTTTTCCCTACTGGTATTTTGCTTATATCCATAAGCTCACCTCTTTAAAGTTTAGTGTATAGATAAAATTATAAGTCAAACTTCCTTCTTTCTGCCTCATCTATTTTTTCCTGTTTTTTAAAAACCTCTACATTTTTCTTCTCTATATAATCCTGTTTTTTGTATACATATCTAAATGTTATTACATATCCTACAAAAGATACTGAGTGGAAAATAACTTGGACTGGACTTAATAACCCTTCATCAAAAATAAGACTTAAAATTTCTGATATCACTATTGAAAAAGCTAGGAATAAAAATGTAATCCCATATAATAGAGTTATTCTTCTGTTGAGAATATAATCTTCTTCTGTGTAGTACTCATTAGAGTATATTTTAGATTTGGAGCTTTTCTCTATTTTATCCTCTGAAATTAAATCTTTTTCTAGTTTTTCAACAAGCTCAGACATATCACATTCTCCTATGAAGAGTTATTAATCTTAATAATTATAGTGTAGTTTAATAATAATAGTTTCAATTAATTTTCATCTTTTATAATTTTTAAATAACTTCTGTATCTCTCCTCTGATATTTCTCCCTTTTCCACAGCTAATTTAACCTCGCATCCCGGCTCGTTTATATGCATACAGTTTGGAAATTTACAGCTATATCTTAAGAATTCTCTAAAGTAGTTTCTTATATCCCTCTTATCTAAAAAGTATAGTGCATCTACGCTTGAAAAACCGGGAGTATCTCCCACAAATGATTTATCTCCAAATGGGAAAAGTTTTACTCCTGTAGTTGTATGCCTTCCTCTCTTTAGTTTCTTGCTTATCTCTCCTGTTTCAAGCTCAACACCTATCAGTTTAGAAAGGATTGAGCTTTTACCTACTCCTGAAGCTCCAGCAAAAACGGAAATTGTTCCCGCTAAATAGTCGGTAAGTTTATCTATTCCCTCACCTGTTGAGGCACTAACCTTCAAAACATCGTATCCTGCATCTGTGTATATCTTTTCCCATCTCTTTAACTCTTTTAATCCTTCCTCATCTAACAAATCTATTTTATTAAAAACAATTATCGGGTCTGATTTTAAGTATTCATAAACAACTAAAAGATTATCAACTAAAAAGTTATCAAAATCTGGAAATTTAATTGTTGAAACTATCATAACTTTATCAACATTTGCAACCGGAGGTCTCTTTAAGAAATTTTTTCTTTTCTCAATATCTTCTATGGTAAATGTATTTTTATCAACTATCTCACCTAAAACAAAATCTCCTGCATATATTTTTGTTTTTTTTAAAACTTTTTTTCTCGGAAAACCTCTATATGTTTCCCCTGTATCAAGTATATAAACCCCTATCATCTGGGCTTCCCTATCTATCACAATACCTCTTTTCATCATCTTAAACAGCCTCTCTTTTCTTCTTTAAAGGAAATCCTAACTCTTCTCTATGTTTAACAAATGCTTTAGCACACTCTTTAGCTAAATTTCTTACCCTTGCTATAAATCTAGCTCTCTCATTTACGGATAAAGCTCCCCTTGCAAGTAGCAAGTTAAATATATGGGAGCATTTTAAAGCATAATCATATGCAGGTATCGGTAAGTTCTTTTCAATTAATTTAAATCCTTCTTTTTCATACATATCAAATGTTTTGAAAAGCATATCTATATCTGCCTCTTCAAAGTTGTATATAGACCATTGTCTTTCAGCTTCTTTATATATATCTCCGTATGTAAGCCCTTCAGCCCAGATAATATCGTAAACACTGTCAACATTCTGTAAAAATGTTGCTATTCTTTCTAATCCGTATGTTATTTCAACACTTATTGTAGGTAAATCTAAACTTCCTACCTGTTGAAAGTATGTAAACTGAGTTATTTCCATTCCATCAAGCCAAACTTCCCAACCTAATCCCCATGCTCCAAGTGTTGGACTTTCCCAGTCATCTTCAACAAATCTTACATCGTGTTTTGTTAAATCAATTCCTAAAGCCTCTAAACTTTCCAGATAAATCTCCTGTGGATTTTCAGGGGCAGGTTTTAGTATCACTTGAAATTGATAGTAATGTTGTAGTCTGTTTGGATTTTCTCCGTATCTTCCGTCCTGTGGTCTCCTTGAAGGTTCAACATAACAGACATTCCAATCCTCAGGACCTAATGTTCTTAAAAATGTTGCAGGGTTCATAGTCCCAGCACCAACCTCTATATCGTAAGGTTGCCATAGAATACATCCTTTATCGGTCCAAAATTTTTGTAAAGTCTGTATTATTTCTTGAAATGTTAAAACTTTATCAGACATTAATAAACCTCTTAAACAAAGTTGTTTTTAATAATTGTAAACTATTAAGAATAAAGTTTTAATTACTATCATAAATGGAGATTGCAGTGGGAAAGTTTATAGTTTTTGAGGGAATAGATGGTTCAGGAAAAACTACTCAGGCTAAAAAGTTATACGAGTATTTAGAGAATAAAGGCTTAAAAACTGTTTTAACAAAAGAGCCTGGAGGAACGGATATAGGAAAGGAAATAAGAAAAATCTTATTAAGCAAAGATTACAACATTCCACCAATAGCTGAACTTTTACTTTATGAGGCAGATAGAAATATACATACTTCAACCTTCGTTAAACCTAAATTACATAACGGCTACTTTGTAATATCTGATAGGTATATATACTCAACTTTAGCTTATCAATCATTTGGTAGAGGTATAGATAGAAATATAGTTGACTATCTTAACAGTTTAGCAACAGAAGATTTAAAGCCCGACATAGTTTTTCTCTTAGATATTCCTGTGGAAGAAGGGCTAAACAGAATAGGAAAGATTAGAGATAAGGACAGAATAGAAAAGGAAGATATTAACTTTCATTTAAAATTAAGGGAAGGATTTTTAAAGTTAGCAGAGGAAAACAGAGATATTTTTTGTGTTATAGATGGAACAGATAATATAAACAGTATTTTTGATAAAATTCTAAATATACTAAAGGAAAGGAAATTAATTCAATTATAAATGAAAGTTATTGGTCATAACAGAGAAAAAGAGTTAATAAAGAAGTATTTAGACAAAAATTATTTAGCTTACTCATTTCTTTTTGAAGGTAAGGACTGTATAGGAAAGAAAGCAGTAGCTTTACAAACTGCAAAATCCTTTCTATGTGAAACAGAGTATAATCTCGGTTGTGGAGAGTGTCAAAGCTGTAAACTTGTAGAAAATACAATCTTATCTATTTATGACAATAAAAGGGATATTACAACTCATCCTTTTATAAGGATTGTATCCCCCGAAAATAATAAAGAGATAAAAATAGACCAGATAAGAGATATTATTCAATTTTTAAAACTTAAGTC